>NZ_KN390006.1:0-30714 GCF_000213295.2 Capnocytophaga sp. oral taxon 329 str. F0087 | reverse complement strand
TACAATTTTGCTTTTTACGTTTTCTTTAGCGCGAATGTTTACATAGCCGTCTTTGTCTTTTACTACGGCATAATCTCCAAAAGGCCCTTGTGCAAAGGCATTGGTCGTAAGGAGGAAGAATAGAATAAATAACTGTTTCATATAAACTATTTTTTCGGCAAAGATACTAATTTCTTTTCAACTTTACCAGAGCCCCACCGTTATTCCTCACTCGTATTTCTCAATTGCGCCAGCTGTTCCTTCGCATTCAGCCTATCAGTCACTTCCTTATCACTGATGATATGCCCATCTTTCAGCACTACCGTGCGTTTGCTAAATTGGGCAATATCGTCTTCGTGGGTTACGAAGCCTATGGTGCTACCTTGGTCATTCAGCCGTTGGAAAAGCTCCATTACCTCGTATGAGGTTTTAGTATCAAGGTTACCGGTAGCCTCATCAGCAAGGAGGATTACAGGGTTATTGACTAACGAACGCGCAATGGCTACCCGTTGCTGCTGTCCGCCCGATAGTTCGCTGGGCAAATGGTTGAGTCGGCTTTCTAACCCTACACTTATGAGGGCTTCTATAGCGCGCTCGCGGCGTTCTTTGGCTGATACTTTGGGGTTGTACATCAGCGGGAGCTCTACATTCTCAATAGCCGAGGTACGGGCTAATAGGTTGTACGACTGAAAGATAAAACCTATCTTGGTGTTGCGTATATGCGCCAAATCATTCTTGCTCATATCTTTCACCGAGATGCCGTCCAAAATGTAATCGCCAGAAGAGGGACGGTCTAAGCAACCTAATATGTTCAGCAAAGTCGATTTGCCCGACCCACTAGGCCCCATAATGGTTACGAACTCGCCTTCTCTGATGGTCAGGTTGATGCCTTTCAGGGCGTGTACCATCTCGTTGCCCATCAAGAAGTTGCGCTTCATATCACGTATGTCTATAATGGCTTTTTTCATTTATTTAGCTTTTGAATTGTTTCTTTTAGGGCGTTTTGGCATAAACGGACTGCTGCTATCGCTGCTCTTACTGTCGCCCCCTGCTACTTGCGGCGTGTTGCCCTGCAAGCTGGTGGCTACTTTCTCACCAACGTTGAGTCCGCTTACTATCTGCACGTTGATACCGTCGTTGCTGCCTATGGTTACGGCTTTCTGAGCGAGAGTGCCGTCAGCGTTCACTACCCACACGTATTTGTTCTTTCTTCTACCGTGTTGTACTTTAGGAGCTTCAGCAGTAATACCCTTTTGGGCGTAATACTGCAGTAACACATCGGTATCAGGCGTAAAATTGATAGCCTTAGCAGGCACTATGGTTACGCCTTTTAGCTCATTAGTATAAATAGCGATGGTCGCGGTAAGCCCTGGTTTTAGCTTTTCATCGGGGTTTTCTGCCTCTACTATCACTGTATAAGTCACCACGTTTGATGAGGTGGTAGGCGATAAGCGCACTTGGGTCACACGCCCTACGAACTCCTCCTGAGGATAAGCATCTACGGTAAAGCTCACGCGCTGTCCTACTTTCACTTGCCCTATATCGGCTTCGTCTACATTCACCTCTACCTGCATACGCTTGATGTCTTTGGCTATTTTGAAGAGCGTAGGTGCACTCATCGAAGCGGCTACCGTTTGCCCTTCTTCTACCTCTTTGCTAAGGATAATCCCATCGATAGGCGAATAGATATTGGCATAACCTAAGTTAGTTTTCGCCTGATTGAGGGTTGTAAGGCGTTGAGCTACACTGGCTTTCGCATTGTTAAGCTGATACAATGCTTGCTCATAATCCTGCTGACTAATCACTTGGGCATTATACATTTTCTTTTGCCGATCGTAATTTTGCTGATAGTAATTCAGTTCGTTAAGGGCAGAATTATAGTTAGCCGTAGCGTTGATAACGTTTTCTTGCAGATTGGTCTTGTCGAGCTCGGCCAACAGCTGACCTTTCTTCACTTGGCTGTTATAATCCACATATATTTTGCTCACCAAGCCCGATACTTGGGTACCTACTTCCACCTCGTCTACCGGTTGTACACTCCCCGTAGCGGTTACTTCGGTAGTGACATCACCTTGGGTAACCTCATCGGTTTGCAATATAATAGGCGTTGGTTTTTCTTTCATAAAAAACTGATAGCCCACAAAAGCCACTACAGCCAGTAGCGCAATAATAATGATTTTTTTGATTTTCTTTTTCATCGTATTTAGTTGTTAGTTTCTAGTTATTAGTCGTTAGTCATTAGTCGTTAGCAGAACGTTGTCGCTTTTGCGTCGCGTCTCCCCCTTTGAAGGAAGTCCGCGAGCTGGCGCAGCGGAGTATGTGCATAGGGGGATGTTTTACCCTCACAGCGGAGTATGTGAGGGGGGATGTTTTATTCTCATAGTTGTTAGCAGAACATTGTCGCTTTTGCGTCGCTACATCCCCCCTCCTTGGGAGGGGGCTAGGGGGAGGACCCCCATATAAAACTTCAGCAGCTGCACATACAGTGCCAACATATATTTGTTTTGCAAATACGTTTGTTCGGCGGTTAGGTAAGCATTCTCACTTACTAAAAGCTCCGTATTAGTAAGCCCGCCAAACTCGTGTTTCTTCACTGCCAAATCGTAAGCTAATTTGGCATTGTCGCGAGCCGTACGCGAGGCCGCCTGTTGTGCTTGGTGCGTGGTGGCATTCTGCCAAGCGGTTTCTATCTTAGCATAAAGGTCTTTTTCAGCTTGTTGCTCTTCCAAAACGGACTGCTGCTGAGTGAGTTTTGCTAACTTCACATTATTCTTGTTCTTGTTTTGCGAAAAGATAGGGATATTAAGCGATGCCCCTATCGTCTGACCAAAATTACTATCTAACTGAGTAGCATAACTCAGGCTATTGAGGTTAGAATACCCTGTATTCACTCCTGCCTGCAAGCTAACAGAGGGCAACGCTCCTGCTTTGGCTATCTTGATGTCCTTTTCGGCTATCTTTTGTTGCGATTGATAGATTTTCAGGTTAGGAAGAGCCTGTTTAGCTTGTGCAAACACCTCGTCTTTGTTAGGGATAATCGCCACATAGTCATCTTCTTGCAGGTCTAGAGCAATAGCAAAATCGCTATTAGGGGGAAGCTCTAAAAGCTGTTTAAGGGTAAGCACGCGCTTAGCATATTGGTTTTCAGCCTGAATGATAGCGTACTCATTATTAGCGTTGCGCGTTTCTATCTCTGCCAAACTAAGCTTAGCTATCGAACCGTTGGCGAACTTAGTTTGCGCTTGCTTAAGTTCTTCAGCCGACGAGCGCGCTGCGTTTTTGGCTACCGCTATCCCCTCATAGCTGTAGAGGGCTTGCAGATAGGCTTCCAGCACACTCAGGGTAATGTTGTTCTTCGCCTCTTGCACGTACAATTCGTTCTGCTCTAATAGCAGCTGACTACGGTCTATTTGCAAATTGAGTTTATTGCCCTGATACAGCGGCATAGAAGCCGATACCCCAAAGTTGTTAGAAAAAGTACGGCGCGACACCCGTTCGTTAGAAATCTGGTTAATTGCCGAACCGTTATTAAGGTTTGCCGATGCCGAACCACTCACGGTAGGCAGGCGGTTATCTTTCGCTTGACTGAGGTTAATTTCAGCGGTCTGCTGGTTGAGTTCAGTTTTCTTTACGCTGATGTTATGCTGCACGGCATAGTTAATACAATCTGTCAGCGACCACTGTTTAGATTGCGCCCATACCCCTAAAGGCAGCAAACACATTGATAGTATATAAAAATTCTTTTTCATAAGATTCACATTTTCTTGGTACAAAACTAAGGAAAAAGAGGTATACCCACAAAAAAATATCGACCAAAAGCCCAATTTTATAGACGAAAAGGGCAATTTGTCGATTTGACAATTTGCTAATTTAGCAATTTTTTCTGTAGCCTTTTACCCTACACAAACGATATACAAACAATATAGGAATGATATAGGAAGACCAAATATTTACAGAAGTACAAACATCTAATAATAGGTAAAAAACCAGAAAAATATACTCTTCCCCATCAACAAATTGGCAAATCACCAAATCGACAAATCGACAAATTGACAAATCGACAAATTGACAAATCACCCACTTGGCATTATTTTTGCGGGCTTATAAGCAACATAAAAAAAAGAGTTTTTTGTATGGCAAACATTACATTTCATAACGAACCTGCTCACACAGCAGGCGACCTTCCTAAAGTGGGCACCGTAGCCCCTGACTTTTCAGCTGTTAAAAACGACTTGGCTGAGGTAAAACTTTCTGACTTCAAAGGCAAGAAAGTAATCTTAAACATCTTCCCTAGTGTTGATACAGGCGTATGTGCAGCCTCTGTGCGCAAGTTTCACGTTGAGGCTTCAAAGCTAAACAATGTGGCTATCCTTTGCATTTCTAAGGACTTGCCTTTTGCTCTTACGCGTTTTTGCGCGGCTGAGGGTATTGATAACCTCGTGATGCTTTCTGATTTCAGAGGGGGTTTTGAGCAACATTATCCTATTGCTTTCACCGATTCTCCTCTTAAAGGATTGCTATCGCGCAGTGTGGTAGTGGTTGACGAAAACGGCAAGGTAGTTTATACCGAACAAGTAGCCGAAACTACCGAAGAGCCTAACTATGCCAAAGCGTTAGAAGCCATCAAATAAGGCTTAGTTTGTAGTAAATTTTTCATAAGTGCAAAAGAGGTAACAAGTGGGGTAAAACTTGTTACCTCTTTTTTTTTCAGAATTGGCAATTTGACAAATTATTTGTACCTTTGCCCCCTAACTGATAACAAAAAAATGGCTAAAAAGAAGCAGCAACAAACCGACGATAAAAAAGAAGATAAAAAAGACGACAAAAAACCTAAGAAAAACAATGCCGCAAAGGTCAGACAGCGCCGTATTGCTGTGGGGCTTTTCTTAATATTTCTGGCGTTCTTTCTGCTTTTCACCTACTTTTCTTTCTTCTTTTCGTGGCAAACCGACCAAAGTATTTGGTCTGACCTTAGCGCACGCGATGAGGTAGCCGAAAACTGGATGAGCAAGATAGGGGCTTACCTCGGTCATATACTCATATACAAAGGGTTTGGAGTCGCTTGTATTATAGCCTTTTGGCTGATACTCATCACCGGACTTAAAGTGCTGCTCAATATCAAAATGCCACTGCTAAACCGCTGGTATTGGGGCACGTTGCAAATGGTGTATGTATCTACTGCTTTTGGCTTTTTCTCTGGCAAAGCTACCGTACTTGCAGGGGCGGCAGGCTACGAACTCAACCAATGGCTGCAAGACTATTTGGGCAAGATAGGCACCGTGCTACTGCTAATCTTAGGGGCTCTGCTATACGCGGTCTTCAAATGGCAACTTACCCCCGAAAGAGTAATTGACTTCAGCAAGGGTATCGCCGATAAAGTTAAACAAGCTATCCCCGAAGAGGAAGAAAAACCCGTTGTTAGCGAAGTAACTTCTGAAGTACAAACCGAAGAAGAGGAGGAAGACGAAGCACCTGAAGAGGCTGACAATAAGCCATTAGAAATTATTATCCCGCAAGGCGAAAACACGCCTGTAGACCCTTTCACCCACCAAAGAGAGATACCGCCATTACACCCTGAAAGTCCGCTCGAAATTACCAATACAAAAGAAGAAGAGCCCGCCTTTACTATCACCCCTACGGTACCGCCAGCTATGGTAGACCCTGAAGAGTTGGCGCAGCAACTGGTGCAAAACTATGGCGAATACGACCCTCGTTTAGACCTAAGCGACTACCGTTTCCCTACCGTAGAACTTTTAGACGAGCCCAAAGATAAAAGCATCATCATCAACGAAGAAGAGCTAAAAGAGAATAACGATAAGATTATCAAAACTTTAGCCGATTATAAGATTGAAATCTCTAAAATCAAAGCTACCGTAGGCCCTACCGTTACCCTGTACGAAATAGTACCGGTAGCAGGTACGCGCATAGCCCAAATTAAGCGTTTGGAAGACGATATAGCGCTGTCATTAGCAGCCCTTGGCATTCGTATCATCGCACCAATCCCTGGTAAGGGTACCATAGGTATTGAGGTACCTAATAAAAAACCGACTACCGTCTATATGCGCACGATGATTACGGCTCAGAAATTCCAAAATGCTGAAATGGAATTGCCTATAGCCTTTGGTAAAACTATTAGCAATGAACCTTTCATCACCGACCTTGCTAAAATGCCTCACCTACTGATGGCGGGTGCTACAGGGCAAGGTAAATCGGTAGGTATAAACGTGGTACTTACCTCTCTGCTTTACAAAAAACACCCTGCTGAGGTGAAATTTGTATTGGTTGACCCTAAAAAGGTAGAACTTTCGATATTCGAGACTATTGAGCGCCATTACCTCGCTAAATTGCCTGATAGCGAAGACGCTATCATCACCGACACTAAGAAAGTGGTGAATACTTTGAACTCATTGTGTATAGAGATGGATAACCGCTACGAGCTGCTGAAAAACGCTCAAGTACGCAACATCAAAGAGTATAACACTAAGTTTAAAGCCCGACAGCTGAATCCTAATGAGGGGCACCGCTTCTTGCCTTACATCGTATTGGTGGTCGATGAGTTTGCTGACCTGATAATGACGGCAGGCAAAGAAGTCGAATTGCCTATAGCCCGTATTGCGCAGCTGGCGCGTGCTATTGGTATCCACTTGATTATCGCTACACAGCGCCCTTCGGTAAACGTTATCACAGGGGTTATCAAGGCTAACTTCCCGGCGCGTATTGCCTTTAAGGTAGCGCAAAAAATCGACTCTAAAACTATCTTAGACGGTTCGGGTGCCGAGCAGCTGATAGGGCGTGGTGATATGCTCTACTCGCAAGGTAATGAACCGGTACGCATACAATGTGCTTTTATAGATACTCCAGAGGTGAAGCGCATCACCGAGTATATAGGGGCGCAGCGCGCTTATGCCAATGCTTATTTGCTACCTGAGTACGTAGGCCCTGATAGCGAGCCTACTGACCTATCAGACTTCGACCCCTCAGAGCGCGACTCAATGTTCCGCGAAGCTGCCGAGATAGTGGTAAACGCGCAACAAGGTTCGGCATCACTCTTGCAGCGCAAGCTCAAATTAGGTTACAATCGTGCAGGTCGCCTCATCGACCAATTAGAGTATGCAGGTATTGTAGGCCCCTTTGAGGGCAGTAAAGCCCGCCAAGTGCTTGTGCAAGACATTGTTAGCCTAGATAGATTATTAGGAGGTGAATAATAACAATAAACAATAATTACAATGAAAAACATTATTTTATCAATAGGTTTTATACTTATAAGCACTGTACTGAGTGCCCAGAATGTATTTGAGGCATCGGGTGAGAGAAGTACGCAAAAAATAAGCGTTGCTAAATATACTAAAATAGCTATTGACGAGATGTTAGATGTAGCACTCGTAAATGAAAAGAACGACCATATCTACATTGATGCTGATAATGCTATTCACCCCATTATCAAAACAACAGTAGAAGAAGGCACTTTAAAAGTAGCTTTAAAGCTGCCTAAAGGGGTAAATATGGTGCAAACAGGGGGTATCACAGTTAAAATACCTGTAAAAGGAACTGAAGAGTTACAAATGAAAATGGGCAAACTCTCTTCTGACGAACCTATAAAACTTGCTTCATACAAAATAAAACTCGATTATGTTTCAGAGCTCAATTTAGATTTAAATATTCAGGAGTTAGACCTTAAAATAAGTAGCTGCCGAAAAGGAGATTTAAAACTTAACTGCAAAAACCTTACTTTCGAGGCAGGCTCTCTTAGTGGTTTAGCTATTAGTGGAAAAGCTGAAAATGCCACTTTTGTATCAAACGGAATAGCTAATATAGAAGCATACGATTTGAAAATACAAGACGCTACTTTTGACAACTCATCAATACTAAAAGCTAAATTATATATTAACGGCACTATACAAGGCAAAACTAATGGCATTTTCGAATTGCGATACAAAGGAAATGCTATTAGCCGTATAGAACCCAGCCCAATGGTTAAAATTATAAAAGAAGAAAAAGAATGACACAAGAATTGGATGGTAGTCATACACGTTGTCGGCAAAAAGGAGAATCTACAGGCTATTAAGCAAGAAAAAAATCCGTAACCACAAATAGCATTTTTTTGTGTGATAATAAAGGGCAAATGATAGCAATGGGGAGTATCTTGATGTAACTTGGATTGGAATGCTTTTATTAGGGTTTATCTCCAAGTTCCTAAAAAAAGTTTAAACACGTTTATTGATAAAATAGGGAGAGAGGTTATTCCTACAAGATATTTTGATGCAAAAAGTTTCTCAGGAGGAGTAGCTTTAGTTCGCCCCACTGAACTTGATAGATGGTTTGAAATAAACAAGAAAGGTGAGTGTGCAGAGTTTTGTGATGAAGCCCCAGCAGGACACCCCATAACCAAATAATTTTTAAAAATATAACAAAGATGAAAAATATATTACTTTACACTCTATTACTAACTGCTACCCTAACCTATGCGCAAGGTCTGCTACCTGAAGAAAAGGTAAAAAAAGAGCCGTCTGCCCAGCCTGTGCAACAAACAAAGAAGTACGCTTGGAAAGGTAAATATTATGAAGGATTAGCAATGGTAAGATTGGATAAAAAATATGGTTTTATAGATAAAACAGGTAAAGAAGTGATTCCTATAAAGTATGATAATGCTTGGGGTTTTTCAGAAGGATTAGCAAACGTTAGGCTAAATAACAAATGGGGTTTTATAGATAAAACAGGTAAAGAAGTTATTCCTATAAAGTATAATTATGCAGATAGATTTTCAGAAGGATTAGCTTTAGTAATATTAGATAAAAAATATGGTTTTATAGATAAAACAGGTAAAGAAGTGACTCCTATAAAGTATGATAATGCTAGGGTTTTTTCAGAAGGATTAGCTTTAGTAAAATTGAATGATAGATATGGTTTTATAGATAAAACAGGTAAAGAAGTGATTCCTATAAAGTATGATGATGCGAGCAGTTTTTCAGAAGGATTAGCAAGCGTGAGTTTGAATTATAGATATGGTTTTATAGATAAAACAGGTAAAGAAGTGATTCCTATAAAGTATAATTATGATGTTTGGGATTTTTCAGAAGGATTAGCAAAGGTTAGCCTAAATAACAAATATGGTTTTATAGATAAAACAGGTAAAGAAGTGATTCCTATAAAGTATGTTGATATTTGGCTTTTTTCAGAAGGATTAGCAAGAGTTCTGCTAAATAACAAATTGGGTTTTATAGATAAAACAGGTAAAGAAGTGATTCCTATAAAGTATGATGATGCAGATAGTTTTTCAGAAGGATTAGCAAGCGTGAGTTTGAATGGAAAATATGGTTTTATAGATAAAACAGGTAAAGAAGTGATTCCTATAAAGTATGATGATGTTTGGTATTTTTCAGAAGGATTAGCAGCCGTAAGTCTAAATAACAAATGGGGTTTTATAGATAAAACAGGTAAAGAAGTGATTCCTATAAAGTATGATGATGCTGAAAGTCCTTCAGAAGGATTAGCTAAAGTAAAATTGAATGATAAATATGGCTTTATAGATAAAACAGGCAAAGAAGTGATTCCTATAAAGTATGATTATGTTGCGGATTTTTCAGAAGGATTAGCACAAGTAAAGCTAAATAACAAATGGTTCTATATAAACCAAAAAGGAGAATGTGTGAAAGACTGTAATAATGCCCCTGCCGACCACCCCATAGCCAAATAACTTTTAAAAAATATTACAAATATGAAAAACATATTACTTTACACTCTATTACTAACTGCATAGCTGATATAGAAGCATACGATTTGAAAATACAAGATGCTACTTTTGACAACTCATCAATACTAAAAGCTAAATTGTATATTAACGGCACTATACAAGGCAAAACTAATGGCTTTTTTGAATTGCGATACAAAGGGAATGCTATTAGCCGTATAGACCCCAGCCCAATGGTTAAAATTATAAAAGAAGAAAAAGAATGAATCAACAACAAGATTTTCTAAAATATCAAGCTCCTACTTCGCCTTATCCGCGATTATTGGAGGTAGAGCGCGCCGAAGGTAGCTATATCTACACTACCGACGGTAAGAAATATTTAGATTTTGTAGCAGGGGTATCGGCTTGTACCTTAGGGCATTGCCACCCTGCGGTAGTGAAAGCCATACAAGAGCAATGCGCTACTTATATGCACGTAATGGTCTATGGCGAGTACATACAAAAGCCTGCGGTAGACTTCTGCAAGCTCCTCGCGACACAACTACCCCCCGAACTCAACACTACCTATTTGGTAAATTCGGGTACGGAAGCCATTGAGGGGTCAGTAAAGTTGGCGAAACGTGTAACAGGGCGCACCCAACTGATAGCTGCCAAAAATGCGTATCACGGCAATACACAGGGGTCGATGAGCCTAATGGGCTATGAGGAGCGCAAGCGTCCGTTTCGTCCGCTCCTACCCGATGTAGATTTTATAGAGTTTAACAACGAGGCTGATATACTGAAAATAACCGAGCGCACCGCTGGGGTAGTCTTAGAAAGCATACAAGGAGGGGCTGGCTTTATTGAGCCCCAAAACGATTACCTTATCAAGGTAAAACGCCGTTGCGAAGAGGTAGGTGCCCTGCTGATTATAGACGAAATACAACCTGGTTTCGGGCGCACCGGTAAGCTCTTTGGTTTTCAGAACTACGGCATCACCCCCGATATTATCGCTATAGGCAAGGGTATGGCAAGCGGTATGCCGGTGGGGGCTTTCGTATCGTCTTACGAGCGTATGCAGCTATTGGCAAATAACCCTAAAATGGGGCATATCACCACCTTTGGCGGTAACCCTGTGATTGCAGCAGCCTCTCTGGCTACCCTCAACCAGCTGCTCACCACCGATCTAATGGCTCAAACCTTAGAGAAAGAAAAGCTTTTCAGAAAATACTTACAACACCCCCTTATCGAGAGTGTAAACGGCAAAGGACTGATGTTAGCGGTTATCGTTAAAAGTTCAGAAATAGCTGATTTTGTGATTAACTATTGTCAAGACAGAGGGCTAATAGTGTATTGGCTATTGTTTGAAGGTCGTGCTGTACGCCTTTCACCTCCACTCACCCTTAGCGAAGCCGAAATAAAAGAGGGTTGCGACATCATCTTAGAAGCCCTTGAGGTAGCAAAAACGAAGTTCTAAAAACAAAAGACATCAGACAAGAGACGAAAAACAAGAGGAAAGGTTGCTAATTTAAGATTATTTATTATCTTTGCCGAGAAATCGACAAATTAGCAAATTGACAAATCTATCAATATGAGCAAAGTACTAACATCTTTATTAGATAACGATTTTTACAAATTCACAATGCAGTGCGGGGTGGTGCAGCTATTCCCAAAAACTAAAGCGCGCTATACCTTTATCAACAGGGGTAAACACGAGTTTCCCAAAGGATTTGACAAAGCCCTACGCGCCGCTGTTGATGCTATGGCAGATCTTAAACTCACTAAAGACGAAAAAGCTTTCTTGGTGAAGAACTGCCCCTATTTAAGTCCGCTATACTTAGATTTTTTAGAGGGCTATCGCTACGACCCCTCTGAGGTGCATATCGCCCAAGAGGGTAGCGACCTAAAGGTAACTGTTGAAGGACATTGGTATCGCACTATTCTTTGGGAAGTGCCTTTACTGTCTATCATCAGCGAATTGTACTACCAGCTAATGAATGCTACTGCGTGGACAGACGCTCAGGTAATTGCTAATACCAGAGAAAAAGAATTGTTATACAAAGAGTTAGGAGTAGTTTTTGCCGAATTTGGTACCCGTAGGCGACATTCTTACCACGTACACGACATCGTAATGCGTACCCTCTTAGAAGGCTATGGTAGTACCTTTATGGGCTCAAGCAATGTGCATTTCGCTATGAAATACAAGGTAAAACCGATAGGTACGCACGCCCACGAATGGTTTATGTTTCACGCTGCCGAGTACAGCTACAAAATGGCAAACGCCCTTTCATTAGAGCACTGGGTAGATGTGTACAGAGGCGACCTTGGGGTCGCGCTATCAGACACCTACACTACCGATGTGTTCTTTAAGCAGTTCGACAAGAAATTCAGCAAACTTTTTGACGGGGTACGCCACGATAGCGGCGACCCGATAGTATTTGCCGAAAAAACCATAGCACACTATAAGAAAATGGGTATCGACCCGCTATCAAAATACATTATTTTCTCTGACGGACTAAATCCTAAGAAAGTACAGGCTATTACTGAGGCGTGCAAAGGCAAGATAGGCATCTCATTCGGTATAGGCACCGACCTGACTAACGATGTAGGCTTACGCCCTATGAATATAGTGATGAAGCTAACCGAAGTACTAACCAGCGACGACGAATGGGTACCTACCGTAAAACTATCAGACGAGCCTAACAAGCATACAGGCGACCCTAAGATGATAGCCCTTGCAAAAGGAATATTAGGAATTGAATAATCTTATGAAATACGCATTGATGATAGCAGGTATTGCGGTAGCCTTATCGCGGTATCTTTTTCCGGAGTACGACCAAGTGCTATTAGTAGTAGGGGTTTCCTTGCTAATGGCTGGGGTCTATCTCGTATCAAGAGGTTTATCCTCTAAAAATGAAGACAATTAGCAAATTAGTGAATATAGGAGATTACATAGAAGTATTAGACGACACCATAAAAGGACACGTAGTGCGCGTAACGCCACAAGAGGTAACGATGCTCAGCACCGAAGGCTTCGAGCTTAGCTTTCGCCCCGACGAAGTAGTGGCTATCAGTGAGGAAGTGCCTATAAAAAGTGCTTTTGCTACGATAGACGAGGAGAGCCTCAGAAAAGATGTGCTCCCTAAAAGACGTCAGAAAGCACCCCTTACCAAACGCGAAAAGTCCATACCCCCAATGGAGGTAGATTTGCACATAGAACAATTAGTTGATTCTACAAGGAATATGACCAATTATGATATGCTTACCCTTCAACTCGAAACAGCACGCCGCCAGTTAGAGTTCGCTATCGCCCAGCGCATTCAGCGGGTAGTGTTCATTCACGGGGTTGGCGAAGGAGTATTGCGCACCGAATTAGAGTTTCTGTTAGGTCGCTATTCTAATGTTACTTTCTACGATGCCGAATATGCCAAATATGGGGTGGGCGCCACCGAAGTGTATATCTACCAAAAAGCAAAATAATGATTGAAGCAACTAACATACACAAAACCTATAAAACGTTGGAAGTGCTCAAAGGCGTATCGGTAGAGGTAGCAAAAGCTGAAATAGTGTCGATAGTAGGAGCCTCAGGGGCAGGAAAGACTACCTTGCTGCACATTTTAGGCACCTTAGACAGTCCAGATGCTAATACTGAAGCCTCACTGCGTATCAATGGCACAGATATACTAGCACTTTCGTCTAAAAACCTTGCTAAATTCCGCAATGAGCATATAGGTTTTATCTTTCAGTTTCACCAACTCTTGCCCGAATTTACGGCTTTAGAGAACATCTGTATTCCTGCCTTTATCAAAGGGGTTGGCAAAAAAGAAGCTGAAAAGCGCGCTATGGAGTTATTAGACTTTCTGCATTTGGGGGCACGTGCCCATCATAAGCCTAATGCCCTTTCGGGGGGCGAACAGCAACGAGTATCGGTAGCGCGCGCCCTGATAAACCAGCCCGATGTGGTATTTGCTGACGAACCCAGTGGTAACCTCGACTCTGAGAGTGCAGAGCACCTACATCAACTGTTTTTTCAGCTCAGAAAAGAGTTCAACCAGACTTTCGTAATCGTAACCCATAATGAGGAATTGGCAGCTATGGCTGATAGAAAGTTAGTAATGGTAGACGGAAAGATAATTAGCAAATTAGCAGATTAGTAACTTTAAAATTAACATATACATTTATGAAGAAAATCTTATTAATGACCCTTATGGTTTGCGGGCTAACAGCTTGTACTTCGCTACCTCAGTCGGCCAACAATTTTATCAACACTTATTTTGCGCATACAACGGTGCAAGAAGTAGAGCGCGAGAGTGATACGAATGGCTATTCGGTAAAACTGAAAGATCGCACCGAAATAGAATTTGCTGAAAACGGCGATTGGCTAAAAGTAGAAGCCGAAGACGGCAATAGTATCCCAACTGATTTCTTTCCTAAGAAAATAGCCGATTATGCCGCTGAACGCTCTTTCATCATTGAATCGATTAGCAAGACTAACATAGGCTACAAAGTAGAAATTGTAGGTTCTAAAAGTGCTTTGTTTTTCAATAAAGCAGGCGACCCTATAGGTAATTATTAAAAAGTGGCATTACTTTTGCTTTCAAGAAAAATTGTATCAAATAAATAATAATAAAATGAATACATTAAAAAAATTATCAACTGTAGCTTTTGCCCTATTTGCTTTTGGGGTAGCTAACGCTCAAGAAGACGGATTGATACCAGTTCAGTCACTGCCTACTAGTGCACAAACATTTATCAATCAGAACTTTTCTGCCAATAACATCGTTTCAGTATGGCAAGACAATGAAAAAGGTAGAGTAGAAGATTACACCGTGCTCTTTGCCGATGGCACTGAAGTAGAATTTCGTGCTAATGGCGACTGGAAAGAAGTAAAAGCGCGCAACGGAGCTGTACCTGCTAAAATAGTACCTGCTAAAATAAGCAAATACGTACACAAAAATTATCCTAATGTCCTCATCAAAGAAATTCAGAAAGAAAGAAGAAAATATGAGGTAAGCCTCTCTAACGGATTGGACTTAGATTTTAATTTGAATGGTAAATTTTTAAAAATAGACGACTAATATGAAAAAAATATTATTTGCTATCTTAGCTGCTTTTTCGCTACAAGTAGCTACAGCACAAGACAGAAAAGTAGATTTTAACGAACTACCCGCTGATGCAATCAACTTTGTACGGCAACACTTTTTAGTAGCCGACATCAATTCAGTATGGAAAGATGTCGATTATAAAGATGAAGAATTCTCTGTTATCTTCAAAGATGGGCTTGAAATAGAGTTTAACGGCGAAGGCGACTGGAAAGAAATAAAAGTACATAGAGGAAAAGTGCCTGATCACGTAGTTCCTGAAAAGATATTAGCTCACGTAAATGCTACTTTCCCCTTTGAATCTATCAAAGAAATATCACACAGTATCTCCAAAAAAACTTACAAAGTAAAAGTTACTGATGGACAAAAACTAAAATTTGACGATAATTTTAACTTTATAGAAGTAAAGTAAAATTCTTTTGAATAGGCTTTGCCAAAGTGTTTTTTAGGAAAGACTTTGGCAAAGTTTCTTTTTGTTAATTATCAATTGTCAATTATTTATGTACGACCTTTTGATTATAGGCGGTGGGGCTGCGGGCTTTTTTACTGCTATCAATGCTGCTGAAAAGCACCCCGATTTTAGCATAGCGATTCTCGAGAAAAGCAAAGAGGTGCTACAAAAAGTACGCATTTCGGGGGGCGGGCGTTGCAACCTCACCAATGCTACTTTTACTCCTGCCGAATTAGTGCGTAACTATCCGCGTGGTTATAAAGAACTCCTCAGTCCGTTTCACCGGTTTATGTGCGGCGATGTGATGGAGTGGTTTGAGTCGCATGGTGTACCCCTAAAAACAGAAGATGATGGACGCGTATTTCCGGCTTCAGATAGTTCAGAAAGTATCATAAATTGCTTTCTGAAAGCCATAGCCCAGCACAGTATAGAGCTATTCACCCAACAGAATGTACAGGCTATCAGCCCTGCTGAACAAGGGTGGCAAGTACGCACTGCTAACCGTACTTTTACGGCAAAACGGCTTGTTATCGCTACAGGTAGTAACCCCAAAATATGGCAGCTCTTAGCCAATTTAGGGCATACTATAGTACCTCCTGTGCCTTCACTCTTTACCTTTCAAACGGCTACCGAATGGGCTAAAACTCTTTCGGGTATAGCCGTAACCGCTACGGTACAGCTTTTTAATCAAAAAGGCGATTTTCTTCAGATAAGCGAAAGAGCACCGCTACTCTTCACCCACAAAGGGTTTAGCGGCCCTGCTGTATTGCGTGCTTCAGCTTGGGGGGCAAGAGTGTTAGCCTCATTAAACTATCAGTGCCTAATGGAAGTCAATTTTGCTACAACAGATGACCAAGCCCTTAGCTATGACGAGGTGCTCCTGCAACTACAAGATTGCAAACAGAGGCACGGACGCAAAGCCATGCAAAGTGTTACCCTATTTCAGCTACCCAAACGCCTATGGGAAGCCCTATTAGAAAGTGCCGGAGTTGCCCCTGCACAACAATGGGCATCACTCAATAAATCTCAACTACAACAGTTAGCGAAAGTGCTGACCCAAAGCCGCTTTAGTATTATTGGCAAAAACACCTTCAAAGAAGAGTTCGTAACAGCAGGCGGAGTAAAACTCTCAGAAATAGACTTCAAAACCTATCAGAGCAAGCTATTTAAGCATCTTTACTTAGCAGGCGAAGTGCTAGATATTGATGCCGTTACGGGTGGTTTTAACTTTCAAAATGCTTGGACAGGAGGCTATCTTATCAGTGAAGCCTTATGATTTTTGAATTTTGAAGTATGAATTTTGTTTTTTGAATTGTCAATTGTCAATTGTTTTGTATCTTTGCCGCGTTTTTGTAATATTGTAATTAGTTTCTATGCTTAACGTTCATAACTTATCTGTTTCTTTTCAAGGCGAATACCTTTTTGAAGAGGTAGCTTTTATGCTCAATGCGGGCGACCGTGTAGGACTTATCGGCAAGAATGGAGCAGGTAAATCAACTATGCTCAAACTGCTTTCGCGCGAGCTAAAACCAGACTCTGGCACTATAGCAGCTGACAAAGATGTGCGTATCGGCTTTCTAAAGCAAGATATCGACTTCGTAAAAGGGCGTACTATTCTAGAGGAAGCCTATCAGGCTTTTGGCGAAATCAAAACATTAGAGCAAAAGTTAGACGATATACACCACCAAATAGAAACGCGCACCGACTACGAGAGCGAAAGTTATCACAATCTACTAGATATGCTAAGCGATTACACCCACCGCTTCGACCTTATCGGAGGCTACCTTTACCAAGGCGAGACCGAAAAAGTACTCTTGGGGTTGGGCTTTCAGCGCAGTGATTTCGACAAGCTAACCGATAGCTTTTCGGGTGGCTGGCGTATGCGTATAGAGTTGGCTAAATTGCTATTGCAAAACAATGACATCTTGCTGCTGGACGAGCCTACTAACCACTTAGACATCGAATCGATTATATGGTTAGAGCAATTCCTAACTACTTATAGTGGCGCTGTGGTAATCGTTTCGCACGATAAGATGTTTTTAGACAATGTAACCAACCGTACCATAGAGATTTCGGTAGGCAAGATATACGATTATCCTAAACCTTACAGCAAGTTTTTAGAACTTAGGCAAGAAATACGCGAACAACAACTCGCTTCGCAAAAGAATCAGGAGAAAAAGATACAACAAACAGAGAAGTTGATAGAAAAGTTCCGTGCTAAAGCTTCTAAAGCCTCTATGGCACAATCGCTTATCAAAAAACTCGACAAAATAGATCGCATAGAGGTAGATGAAGAGGACAATGCTGTGATGAATGTGCGCTTCCCCGTATCAGTTACCCCCGGTAAAGTGGTATTGGAGATAGACGATGTATCGAAGAGCTACGGCGAAAAAGAGGTGCTAAGCCACGTGAGTCTGTTAGTAGAACGAGGCAGCAAGATAGCCTTCGTAGGACAAAACGGACAAGGAAAAACGACCCTTGCCAAAATGATTATAGGCGAAACCGACTACCAAGGCACTATTAAGTTAGGGCACAATGTACAGTTAGGGTATTTTGCTCAGAACCAAGCCGACTATTTAGACGGCGAGCTGACAGTGCTCGATACTATGTACCACGCTGCCGATGACACTAACCGTATGAAAATACGCGATATACTCGGTTCTTTTCTCTTCAGAGGCGATGAGGTAGACAAGAAAGTGAAAGTACTATCAGGAGGCGAGCGCAACCGCTTGGCTTTGGCTAAAATGTTGCTCTCAGACTTCAACGTGTTAGTAATGGACGAGCCTACTAACCACTTAGACATCAAATCGAAAAATGTGCTAAAGAAAGCCCTACAGCAATTTGAAGGTACGCTCATCATCGTATCGCACGACCGAGATTTCTTGCAAGGGCTAACTGATAAAGTATACGAATTTAAGAATAAGAACATAAAAGAATATCTCGGCGATATAGATTTCTACTTAGAACAACGTGCCGTAGCTAACTTTAGAGAGATGGAGCAGCAAAAAGAAACGCTCTCTGCCCCTACTAAAGCAACTACAAGTGCTGAAAAGCTAAGTTTTGAGCAACAAAAACA
Organism: Capnocytophaga sp. oral taxon 329 str. F0087; assembly: GCF_000213295.2. Taxonomy (NCBI): domain Bacteria; kingdom Pseudomonadati; phylum Bacteroidota; class Flavobacteriia; order Flavobacteriales; family Flavobacteriaceae; genus Capnocytophaga; species Capnocytophaga sp. oral taxon 329. The sequence continues at coordinate 12,439 of NZ_KN390006.1, read as the reverse complement.
GCAGAAAGCTGCCCAAAACAAGCTCAATAAGATAGAAAACCAAATAGCTGCCCTCGAAGAGGAACTAAAACAGATGGATATACAGATGGGGCAGGGAGTACAAAGCAATGATTATTATAAAGAATACGAACAGAAAAAGAGAATGCTGGAGGAACTGATGACTGAGTGGGAAAACCTAATGAGCTAACGATATGCACCCTAAGAAAATTTTATTTTTTATCATAGGCGTACTTGTAGCCCTTTTTACAATGACGCTCTTTAGCAGTTATCACATCACCGATAGCGGTACGGTGCGAGAGGGTATATCCTTTGGCAATACTATGCTACGGTATCCTACCCCCGATATATTGGGGATGTTGTTTAAATCAAAAGAGAAAGAAAACAACAAGCTAAATGAGCTCATCAAAGAGACCAATACTATTGTAGATGAAAAGACTGACAAACTGGCAACGAATGACACTATTGCCAATGACAGTCTACATAAGTTAGAGACCAATGTAGAGGGCAAAATATACTACCCCGGCAACCGTATAGACTACATTAAACGATTGAAAAACAAGCTCAGACAAGGTGTTTGCCAAATAGTACACTACGGCGACTCGCAAATAGAAGGCGATCGCATTACCGGCTATGTGCGCAATAGACTACAGCTTGCTTTTAATGGTGGAGGGCCTGGTTTCTTCCCTATAAAAGTGGTGTATAACCAAAATAGTATAGATATAACCACCTCGGGCAACTGGGTGCGTTACGCCTTTTTCGACCGCAAACAGCGTCGCAAGGTAGGGCACGATATGTATGGACTTTTTGCTACCTACTCGCGTTTTACTAATTATGCCAAAGATACTACCGGACTATCGGTGAGCAAAGCCTCTTTTACCATAAAACCTTCAGCTAAATCGTATGCTCGATTGCAACACTATACTAAATTTGGCTTGCATTATGGCAATGCAATAGGAAAGGTGAAGATAAAAGTATATGAAAACGGCAATATTATCAAAACAGATAGCCTTATTTCAGATGGCAAATACCACAACTACAAGCTAAATTTTGCTACTACACCTAAAGAACTCAAAATAGAATTAGAAGCACGTGTAAGTCCTGATTTTTATGGGGTTACCCTCGATGCCGACACAGGTGTACGTATGGATAATGTGGCGATGCGAGGCGAGGCGGGGCGCATCTTTACACGTATGAATTATGAGAACTACCGACAAATGTCAGTAGACCGTCAGCCCGACCTTTTCATCTTCCAATACGGAGGGAACACTATCCCCTATATGAAAACAGACCAGCAGTTAAGAGAATACGTAGAGGGACTAATATTCAATATGAAATGGGTAAAACGCGCTAACCCTAACGCGATGTTTATGCTGTTAGGCCCTGGTGATATGACCACCTCGCGCAATGGACAGCGACTCACTTATCCTTTCTTACCTAAACTCAACGACCTGATGAAAGAAGAATGTATGAAGAACGACGTAGCCTACTTTAGTATGTACGAAGCTATGGGTGGCGAAAACTCAATGATTTCTTGGGTAAAACAAGGAATGGCTGCCTCAGATTACGTACATTTTAGTCCGAAAGGTACCAAACTTATATCAGAAGTGTTTTATCAGTGCCTACATAACGACCTTGCCTCAGTGGAATAATTATGACAGATTTTTTTAATAATTTCTTTACCTTTGACCCACAACACCCGCTCACCTTTGTGCGAATAGACTTTTGGATATTCTTCGCTTTGGTGTATGCGGTTTTTGCGCTTATATACAAACGAAGACACTTGCGAAATCTATTTTTGCTGATAGCCAGCTTCTATTTCTATTACAAAGCTAGTGGGTTATTCGTCTTATTATTAGTATTTAGCACTGTCACCGACTTCTATTTAGGGCATTACATCGACCAACATCAAGAGGAACTACGCCGCAAAATAGCAGTAACAATAAGTGTCTGTCTGAATTTATTAGTGCTTTCGTATTTCAAATACGCTTATTTCTTCACTGACACCTATAATGTTCTCTTTCAGACTCACCACCAAACATTCAACTATTTAGCTTATTGGGCTAATGGCTTCAATTACAAGGGCTACTTCAGCGTTGACGATATTATACTGCCAGTAGGTATTTCGTTTTATACGTTTCAGACCATCAGCTATACAGTAGATATCTACCGGAAGAAGATAGCTCCGCTGAAATCAATGTTGGATTTTGGTTTTTATGTGAGCTTCTTCCCTCAGTTGGTAGCAGGGCCTATAGTAAGAGCTGAAGAGTTTGTACCTCAGATACTGAAGAAAACAGTTGTTAGCAAAGAAGAGTTTAACAAGGCTATTTTCCTCATTTTGAAAGGGCTTATCAAAAAGATGATTTTTGCTGACTTTATAGCAATGCACTTCCTCGACAAAGTATTCGATGCCCCTGCTATGCACACGGGTTTTATGAACCTACTGGCTCTGATAGGCTATTCGCTACAGATTTACGGCGACTTTTCTGGTTATACTGATATTGCTATAGGGGTAGCTCTGCTCTTAGGCTTTAAGCTGCCTGTCAATTTTAACTCTCCTTATAAAGCACTCAATTGCGGTGATTTCTGGAAGCGCTGGCACATCTCACTCTCTACGTGGCTAAAAGATTATCTATACATACCACTGGGGGGCAATCGCAATAGCACATTGGGCACCTTTGTATTCTCGCTCATCTTCGTAGTGATATTAGTGGTCGCTATTGGCAATCTCACCTTTACCCTCATAACTGGTTCGCTATTAATCATAGGGTCAGTAGTGGCGTTTTTCTACAAACCTTTTGAACGGTATCTCACTACCAACATCAATATAATGCTGACGATGCTCATCGGGGGGCTATGGCACGGAGCTGCGTGGAAGTTCGCTATTTGGGGCGGACTCAATGGTTTGGGAGTGATAGCCTATAAATACTGGCGCAAAGTAAGTCCGTATGAGAATAGTGCCTCTTGGGTGGCAAGAGCTTGGAAGATACTCTTTACCTTTTCGTTTATCACTTTTACCCGTATTTTCTTCCGCAGTAATGATATGGAGGGAGTGAATCAGTGGTTTGCACAAGTAGCCCATAATATGGACTGGGATTCGGCAATGAGCATCATAAGGCACAATAATATACCTCTGGCTATCATCATTATTGGGTATATCACCCATTGGCTGCCACAACGTTGGAAAGATTATATAGAGTACGTATTTGCCCAAAGTCATTACACAGTGAAAGTAGCTATAACCTTAGTCGTAGTGCTTATCTGTTATCAGGCGTATTCTACCGACATTCAACCGTTTATATATTTTCAGTTTTAAAAACACAATTAATTAGACATTATAAAAAATCAGAATTATGTTGTATATCAAACAATTATTGCAAGAAGGCAAAAGCATACAGGGCGAAATCACCCTTAAAGGGTGGGTACGCACCTTCCGCAGCAACCGTTTTATCGCCCTAAATGACGGCTCGACTATTGAGAATGTGCAAGTAGTGGTCGATTTTGAAAATACAGACCCTGAACTACTAAAGCGCATCACTACCGGAGCCGCTATAGAAGTGAAAGGACAAGTGGTAGAAAGTCAAGGGAAAGGACAGGCAGTAGAGGTACAAGCTACTACTATTAGTATATTAGGCGACAGTAATCCTGAAGAATACCCTATACAGCCTAAAAAACACTCCCTTGAGTTTTTGCGCGAAAATGCCCACCTACGCGTGCGCTCTAATACCTTTAGCGCTGTAATGCGTGTGCGCTCTACTCTGGCATATGCTATTCACAAATACTTCCAAGACAATGGCTTTTTCTATGTAAATACGCCTATCATCACCGGTAGCGATGCTGAAGGAGCTGGCGAGATGTTCCGCGTAACAACTTTAGACGCTAAAAATCCACCGCTAACTGAAGATGGAAAGGTAGATTATAAAAAAGACTTCTTTGGACGCGAAACTAATCTTACCGTATCAGGACAGTTAGAAGGTGAGACTTTTGCAATGGCTCTTGGTAAGATTTATACTTTTGGGCCTACTTTCCGTGCTGAAAACTCTAATACCTCACGCCACTTAGCCGAGTTCTGGATGATAGAGCCTGAAATGGCGTTTTTCGACCTTATCGACAATATGAATTTGGCTGAAGACTTTATTAAGTATGTGCTAAAATACACCTTAGAAGTACGTCGTGATGACCTTGAGTTCCTCAACAAACGTTTCTTAGAAGAAGAAAAAGGCAAACCACAACAAGAACGCAGCTCTATGTCGCTTATTGAGAAGTTAGAGTTTGTGATAAACAACGACTTTAAACGCGTAAGCTATACTGAGGCCATCGACATTCTAAAGAATTGCAACCACAATAAGAAGAAGAAATTCCAATACCTTGTAGACGAATGGGGTATTGACTTGCAAAGTGAACACGAGCGTTATTTGGTAGAAAAACACTTTGAATGCCCTGTAATACTCTATGACTATCCGGCAAACATCAAAGCGTTTTATATGCGCCTAAATGACGATGGTAAGACGGTACGCGCTATGGACATCCTCTTCCCTGGTATTGGCGAAATAGTAGGGGGTTCGCAGCGTGAAGAGCGCTATGAGGTGCTTAAAAAGAAAATCGCTGATCTGAATATGGACGAAGCAACTCTTTGGTGGTACTTAGACCTCCGCAAGTTTGGTACTGCTGTACACAGTGGTTTTGGGTTAGGCTTTGAGCGTTTGGTACTCTTTGCTACCGGTATGACTAATATACGCGATGTAATACCTTACCCACGTACTCCACAGAGTGCTGAGTTTTAATAGATATTTAAAAGGTAAATAAAAAATAGAGAGGATTATCAGAATGATAGTCCTCTCTATTATTATGGTTTAAACGTAACGGATTACATAGAGTATTTGTTTACGCGTTCTTTAGCTTTGATAAGGTCTAGACCTAAGCTGTTGATTTTTTGCTGTTTTTCGAGCAATTTGCCTTTGAATTTAGCTTCGTCTTGAGGAGAAAGAGCCCCTTTAGCTTTCTTCATATCAAATTTGTTTTGCTCTTTAGCTAAATCGGTTTTAGCTTTAGTTATTTTAGCTTCTACTTTAGCTACTTCGCTATTAGCTTTGCTCAATTGTCGTTTTTTCTTTTGAGCTTCTTTTTCAGCTTTAGCTTTGGCTTTTTCAGCTTTTTCTTGTTCTTTTTTAGCTTTCTTTTCAGCTTTAGCTTTTTCTTTAGCAGCTTTTTCTTCAGCTCTTTTGGCTTTTTCAGCTTCTTTTTTAGCTTTTTTCTCAGCTTTTTCTTGTTCTTTTTTAGCCTTTTCTTCAGCTTTCTTAGCTTTTTCAGCTTCTTTCTTGGCTTTTTCTTCAGCTTTAGCTTTTTCCTTTAGCGCTTTTTCTTCAGCTTTTAGGGCTTTTTCTTGTTCTTTTTGCGCTTGTTGTTGTGCTTTGAGCTGTTCTTTTTCAGCCTTTAGGGCAGCCTCTTGTTGTGCTTGAGTAGCTACATCAGAGCCTAATATAACTGTAGAAGAAACTGTATCAGTAACTGTACCTACCATAGGTTGTTCTACCTGAGCGGTAGCTAAATGAGCAGCAAAAAGAGCTGCGGCGAATGTGATTGCGTGTAATTTCATAGTTTATTTTTATTTAGTTTTTTCGGGGGCAAAGATACACAAAATAACGATACCCCGTTCTTTTTTATAACATTTTTAACAAAAAAAAGTCGCCTACAGGGTATAGGGAAAGTAGGCGACTTTTAGGAGTAATTAAAATATAAATAGTTATGGATTATTGAACATTACCTCTAATGCGCAATCCTTTTACGGGATTGGTTTTAGCGTTAGAAGTTACGGTAATCGTTTTGCTGATTGGGCCTACGCGATTGGTATCGTATTTTACTTCAATTTTTCCTTTAGCCCCTGGTGCTACAGGTTGGTTTGTCCAAGAAGGAACAGTACAACCGCAAGAAGAAGCTACGTTAGTGATTACGAGCGGTGCTTTACCAGTATTAGTAAATTCGAACACACGCACGCCATCAGCACCTTGTTTGATGTTACCATAGTCGATTTCTTCAGCTTTGAATGAAATTTCTGCGTCTTGGGCATAAGCCATTACACCAAAAAATGCTAAAAACACAAATGTTAAAAACTTTTTCATAGTATAAAAAATTAAATTATAAATTAGTTGTTTTTTACGTTAGGTACAGTTACAATAATCGTGCCAAAGTATGATTTGTCAATTTGTCAATTTGCCGATTTGTCAATTTGCCGATTTGCTGATTTGTGGATTATTATAATCGTCTGGCAGTTTGAAATTAATGAAATAAGCATAGGTTACAGCTGTTGGAACTCCTCTCATTTTACCTGGGATAAAGCAGGGTAGGCTTCTGATAAGGAAGACAGCTTCTTCTTCCAATATTTTGTTAGCGGCTCGCTTCCCTATTATACTGACAGTACCATCAGTATTGATGCGAAAAGCTATAGCCACTTTTCCTTGTATCTCCTGAGCTAGGGCTTCAGGAGGATATTTAAAATGTATCTTCACGTGCTTGTCTAGCTGCTCTTTAAAACATTGATATTGCTTGTCGTTAGGAACTTCTTTGCAGGCTTCGAACATAGGTTTTTCTTCTATAATAAAATAGGGAATCTCAACAGGTTTTTCATCGTCTGAAGGAGCGACAATTTCTTCTTGTGCATAGCTATTGGCTACTACTGCTAAACATAGTACTAAAAGGATTTTTGGTAAGAGTTTCATTATCTATCTGTTTTTGAAAAAAAGCACAATAAATATGCCAAAGTTTGAGAGTAGTATATTTTTCTGGTTTTTGACCTATTATTAGACGTTTATACTTCGCTAAATCTTCGTCTATCCTTCGTTCTTCCTATATTGTTTGTATATCGTTTGTATAGGGTAAATGGCTACAGAAAATTTTTCTGTTTGCAAATTCGCTATTTTTTTCGTATGTTTGCAACTTTAAAGTGAATCTGTATGCTTACTAAAGAACCTTTATACTATTACACCCGCTTGCGAAAGCGCTTCCCGAACTCGTATCTGGCTGAAGATAACAATCAGATTATCATTGGCATAGACGCTGATTATATAGATGCAACTGACTATAGCTACGCTGCCCTTGAACAGTATTTTCAGCAGCAAACGCCTATAGCGCCTTTTGCGGGACTCTTTGGGGTGTTCGCGTATGAAACTATTCATTTTTTTGAACATATTCCGCAGAAAACTGACGCTCAATATTTCTTTCCGCCTTTTGTCTTTGCTAATGCTAAAGCCTACCTACACTATTCTAAAATAAACAAAGTGTACTCTTGCTACGGTGAGGAGGGGGTGTATTTTGATTTTCTGCAAAAAGGTGATGAGGTTATAGAGGATTCGGCACAGGCTCCTACCTATCATATACACACTGACTTGCAACAGGAAAGCGAGCACTTTGGGGCAATAGTGGAGAAGGCTAAAGAGTATATTCGCTCGGGCGATGTGTTTCAGGTGGTGCTTAGCGAGCAGCTTTGTTTGGCTACCAATTTGGACTCGCTTACTTTCTACCGCTTGCTCTCTCAGGCAAACCCTTCGCCTTATATGTTCCACTTCCCCACTCCGTATGGCGATGTAGTAGGCTCAAGTCCGGAGATTTTAGTAGATATTACCGGCAACCAAATACATATAGCCCCTATTGCGGGTTCGAGACCTCGTGGGAAAGATGCGAATGAAGATGTGCGTTTGGAGCAAGAACTCCTTAGCGACCCTAAAGAGTGTGCCGAACACCGTATGTTAGTGGATTTAGCACGGAATGATATAGGGAAGTTTGCCGAAAAAGGGTCGGTTAGCGTTAAAAATATGATGCACGTACTGCGTTACCAGCATATTATGCACATAGTATCGGATGTGTATGGCAATAAACGGGCTGACGTATCGCCTTTTGAGGTGATTTCTATCGTTTTTCCGGCAGGAACACTCAGCGGCGCTCCTAAAATACGGGCTATGGAGCTTATTGGGGAGCTGGAGACCTACGCTCGCAACGTATATGGCGGGGGGATAGGCTTTTTGCACTTCAATGGCAATGTGCAGTTGGCAATAGTGATACGGAGTGCTTTCTTTGAGGCGGCACACCCTAACAGCCGTCAGCAGCGGGTATTTATACAGGCCGGTGCGGGTATAGTGTATGACTCGGTGCCTGAAAGGGAATACGCTGAAATACAGCACAAAAGAGCCTCTGTGCTTAATATTTTTACGCAATACTGTAAGAATCAATAATTTTTAGAAACATCCCCCCTGCCCCCTTCAAAGGGGGAGATGCGATGGTCAATAAAGGGGGAGATGTGACGGTCAATATAGACGAACATCATAATTTAATATAAGTTCAGTATAAGGATACAATATAAATAAGTTCTCTTTGTTTTACTTTTGATATGATTTTACTAATAGATAATTACGATTCATTTGTGTTTAACGTGGCACAATACCTCAGCGAACTGACTGATGAGGAAGTGAAAACAGTGCGCAACGATGCGCTTACGCTTGCTGAAATACGGGCTCTTCAGCCTACTCGCATTGTGCTTTCGCCAGGCCCTAAACACCCTAAAGATAGTGGTATTTGCTTAGAAATTCTGAAGGAAATTACTGATATTCCGATTTTGGGTATCTGCTTGGGGCATCAGGCATTCGGGCTTGTACACGGGGCTACTATAGCTCGCCTTGAAACGCCCCTGCACGGCAAGACTTCTGAAATGGAGGTTGTGGATAAAGAGGCGACTCTTTTTAAAGGGTTGCCACCGCGTTTCAACGTGATGCGCTATCATTCGCTATACGTGGATAAAGACACGCTGCCTGAAGAACTAAAAATTACCGCCCTTTCGGACGATGGGGTAATAATGGCTTTGCAGCACCGCCACAAGCCCATACACAGCATACAGTTTCACCCTGAATCGTTTTTTACTGAATACGGTAAGAACATTATAAAGAACTTTTTGGTAGGTACGCAGGTGGCTCTCCCCACACAAGACAATGCTGACAAGCAGAAGGCTTATGCCGATGAGGTGTTTAGAAAACATCTGAAAAAGCTACAGGATAACCTACCGCTTGCTGACCCTGATTTTAAAGAAATATGTGCCGTACTGAACAGTAAGCAGTATGACATAGTGCAGCTCGGGGCTCTGTTGGTGCTCATCAGCGAGAAGAGTCTGTATCCGGAATCGCTTACTGCTTTTGTACGCAACCTATTGGCATACAGTACTACCTTTGCCGATGACCGCCCTATGATAGACCTCTGTGGCACTGGCGGCGACGGACTGAAGACTATCAACATTTCGACCACTGTAGCCTTTATAGTAGCGGCGATGGGGGTTAGAGTTGCTAAACACGGCAACCGCTCGGTTACCAGCAAAAGTGGCAGTAGTGATGTACTGCAAGAATTAGGCGTGCCGCTAGAATCTTCATTGGTTAAACAACTACAGACTTTGGACAGCAAAGGGGTGGCTTTCTTTCACGCTCCTTTCTTTCACAAATTAGTAGGTGAAGTGCGCGAGGTACGTCAGCGATTGGGTATACGTACGGTTTTCAACGTATTAGGGCCTCTTTTGCACCCTAACACTCACCTAAAATATCAGTTGGTAGGGCTCTATCACGAGCCTGTAATGCGTCTTTATGCTGAAACGCTTCAGCTATTGGGCAGAGAACACGCTTTGGTGGTAAGAGGTAATGATGGGTTGGACGAAATAACGCTCTGCGATGAGACGAAAATAGTAGAAGTAAAGGGCAACAAGCTATTAGAATACAGCATTGCTCCTGAAATGTTTGGTTTTAAGCGTGCTTTTCACGCTGAGATAGAGGGAGGCTCTCCCAAAGAAAACGCTGAGATACTGCGTCGCACCCTTAGAGGCGAAGAGCGCGGGGCTAAAGCTGATATAGTGATGCTCAACGCTATGTTTGCCCTCTATACTGCCAACGTAGTGAAACACCCTATGGAGGCTAAACCTCTTATAGAAGAGGCTATTAGGAACGGAAAGGTTTGGAACTATTATCAATTGACAATTGATAGTTTGTAGATTATTTGTTATTTTTGCGGCATATAAAATCAAGAAAAATATGAGAAGTATACAGTTTAATCAAGAAATAACATTTGAACAGTATCAAATGGCGGTACGCGTATTGGAAGCCATAGGATTAGAGGTTCAGAAAAATGAAATGCCTACTTTGCCTTTAGAAGTTATAGAGGGTATTGAACAAGGTTGGCAAGAATTGCGCGAAGGAAAAGGAATTGCAAGCGCTGATGTTCATAAAAAAGCAAGAATTTTATGTGCCGGAAGATAATATGGGCGCCAAAAGCAGAAAAAGCCTATCTTTCAATCTTAGATTTTTGGATTGAACATAACGATTCATCTGCTTATTCCCTAAAAATTATAGCAGCAGTAGAGGCAACCGAAAAGAGAATCTCTGAATATCCCTTTATAAACCCTATTGTATATGAAACTCCTCTGAAAGAAATCAGAAGAGCGGTAATACTTTATAATTTTTCATTATTTTACGAGGTTTTTCCTGATAAAATAGAAGTGGTTTTCTTTTTTGACAACAGAGATAACCCTAAAAAACTACCATTTTAAAAAAGAGCAATGGATATACTATTAGAAATAAAAAAACAGCGCGATGTACAGCTTGAAAGAGAGCGGACTTTGCTGCAACGCCCTTCGTTTAAAGAGGCTTTATCAAAAAAAGGTATTAGCATTATAGGTGAGATAAAACGCGCCTCGCCCTCTAAAGGACCAATAGCAAATGAGCAGTTTGAGCTTATCCCTCAAGCGCAATCTTACCAACAAAAGGGTGTGGCTGCCTTTTCTATCCTTACGGAAGAGGCGTATTTCAAAGGTGATAATCTGTTTATACCCCGCGTAAAAGAGGCTATCCCTACTATACCTATCTTGCGCAAAGATTTTATTTACACTCCTTTTCAGGTAGCACATAGCAAGTTTTTAGGCGCCTCGGCTATACTGCTTATCGTGCGTATGCTAAACGACACTCAGCTACTGTCGCTACACCGTTTGGCGCAAGATTTGGATTTAGATGTATTAGTAGAGGTACACGATGCCCACGAACTGGAGCGCGCTCTTGCCATTCCTGAATTGGCTATACTCGGTATTAACAATCGCAATCTTAATACCTTTGAGGTATCGCTCGCCACTACCAAACAGTTGCTGCAGCAACTACCCAAAGAGAGACGAGAAAAACTGATAGTTGTAAGCGAAAGCGGTTTCCACAGCTCAGAAGATATCGCTTATGCTGAACAATTAGGGGTTGATGCCCTCTTAATAGGGGAAGCCCTAATGAAAGGGGAGATTTAAGGATTAGCTGATTTGTCGATTTGCTAATTTGACGATTATTCTATATTTTTGCACTAAATACAAACACTGAATACTATGTCTTACACAATAACCATAAACAGTAATAGCGCGCAAGCAGAAAGCCTTGTACAATTTCTTAAAAGTCTTGATTTCGTAGACGTTAAGAAGAAAAGAGAGGCTAAAGTAGCCACTGTTGCACCCAAAGTATTAGAGGAAGATGAAGATGGAATGCCTCTTGCTTATAAAGATTTTATCTTAGACCTCTCGAAAAAAACTAAAAAAGCAGCCGCTAAACGATTCTACGAAAAAGTAGCTGATAATAATATATTATGATAGTTATTACTGACACCAATATATTTTATAGTGCTTTAGCTGCTCCGCAAGGAGAAATTGCTAAAATATTAAACGAGAGGGGGAATATACAATTTTTAGTACCTGATTATCTTATTGAAGAGATTGAAGAACTCAAGTAAGAAAACATCTTTATAAAAAGCAAAAATGATTACAAAACTAAAAATATGTGGTATCAGGAGTGTAGCTGAAATTGAAGCGCTCGGTGATTTGGCTATTGATTATTTTGGTTGTATATTTGCCGAAAATAGCAAACGTTATGTGAATATTGACCTTGCTACATCTATAGTTGAGAAGATACACCAAGCGGGGAAGCTGGCGGTAGGGGTGTTTGTAGATGCGCCTTTGCAAATGATACAGCAGACCATAGCTGCTACTAAAATTGACATCGTACAACTACACGGCAGTGAGTCGCCCCAATATTGCCAAACGCTTCAACAAGAAGGGATTAGCCTCTGGAAGGCTTTCGCTGTATGGGATACCCTGCCTGACATATCGGCTTATCTTCCTTATATACAGTATCCTCTGTTTGACACTAAAGGGGCTAACAAAGGTGGTAACGGCATCGCCTTTCGATGGGAGGTGCTAAAAGGAATGTCCGCTTACTCATTTGTATTAGCAGGTGGTATAGAGGAAAACAATCTGCAAGAAGCCCTTAGCTATCAGCCTGCCATACTAGATGTGAACAGCAAAGTAGAAATAAACGACCGCAAAAATCGCTCTCTTATACAAAGACTTATAGAAAAATTAGCAAATTAGCAAATTAGAGAATTAGCAAATGAATAC
>NZ_KN390005.1:0-35434 GCF_000213295.2 Capnocytophaga sp. oral taxon 329 str. F0087 | reverse complement strand
CAAGTACCTTATGACAAAAAAACTTATCGCTATGGTGGTGCTTTTGTTTGCAGCCACTATTACTCTTGAAGCTCAAGAAATTAAATGGATGACTTTTGACCAAGCTATTGCAGCACAAAAGAAGAAACCTAAGAAAATATTTATAGATGTATACACCAGCTGGTGTGGCCCTTGTAAGATGTTGTCTAACAACACTTTTGCTAACAAAGATTTAGCAAAATACGTAAACGACAATTACTATGCGGTGAAATTTAACGGTGAAGGTAATGAAGTGGTAAACTACAAAGGACAACGTTTTGAAAACAAAGGTTATGACCCAGCTTTGGCAGACCGTAGAAACTCAATTCATCCTTTTACTAACTACTTACAGGTGCAGGCTTACCCTACTATGCTATTCTTAGATGAAAATGCTGACCTAATAACCAGCATAGCTAGCTATATGACACCTTCGCAGTTAGAAGTGTATTTGAAACTATTTGCTACTAACGACTATAAGAAAATCACTACCCAGCAAGAGTTTCAAAACTATCAAAACAACTTTAAAAGTACTTTTAAAGCTAACTAATAGCGTCCATTTTAAAATCACTTTTTCATAATTAAAAAGAAAAACTCTTGACATAATGTCAGGAGTTTTTTATTTTTTTATTATTTTTGCAAACTGATTAGCCAATTGGCAAATTGATAAATCAACGAACTGACACATTAACAATATGACAAAAATACTTATTATAGAAGATGAATCGGCTATACGGCGGGTACTTTCTAAGATATTGCAAGAAGAAAGTAAAGAATACGAGGTCTTTGAGGCTTCAGATGGTATAGAAGGTTTAGAAAAACTGAAAAAAGACGATTACGACTTGGTGTTGTGCGATATCAAAATGCCTAAAATGGACGGATTGGAGGTGCTCACCGAGGCTAAAAAGATAAAACCAGAAGTTCCTTTTGTGATGATTTCGGGTCACGGCGACTTAGAAACGGCTGTAAATGCTATGCGTCTGGGGGCTTATGATTATATTTCTAAACCGCCCGATCTAAATCGTCTGCTCAACACAGTGCGCAATGCCCTCGACAAACAAAAGTTGGTGGTAGAGAACAAACATCTGAAGAAAAAAGTGAGCAAGCGCTATGAGATGATAGGCGAGAGTGCCCCACTACAACAGATACGACAGATGATTGAAAAAGTAGCTCCCACTGAGGCTCGTGTGCTTATCACAGGTTCTAATGGTACGGGCAAGGAGTTGGTAGCGCACGCTATCCACTGCCAGAGTGAGCGGGCTGAAGCTCCGATGATAGAAGTGAACTGTGCCGCTATTCCTTCAGAATTGATAGAAAGTGAGTTGTTCGGGCATATAAAAGGGGCTTTTACCTCGGCTGTAAAAGACCGCGCAGGTAAGTTCGAGGCGGCTAATAATGGCACTATTTTCTTAGATGAGATAGGTGATATGAGTTTGTCAGCCCAAGCGAAAGTACTGCGTGCTTTGCAAGAAAATAAGATTACCCGTGTGGGTAGCGATAAGGACATCAGTGTAGATGTACGTGTGATAGCGGCTACTAATAAAGATTTGAAAAAAGAGATAGCTGAAGGGCGTTTTCGCGAGGATTTATATCATCGTTTAGCGGTAATACTTATCAAAGTCCCCTCTCTTAACGAACGCCGCGATGATATTCCGTTACTTATCTCTCATTTTTCTGATAAAATAGCTGAAGAACAAGGCATAAGTCCGAAGAAATTTAGCAAAAAAGCTATAGAACTATTGCAAAAGCAGGATTGGACAGGAAACATCAGAGAACTTCGCAATGTGGTAGAGCGTCTTTTTATCTTAGGAGGTAAAGAGATTTCAGAAGACGATGTAAAGGCCTTTGCAGGCAAATAATTTGCTGATGAAGTGATACCTTGAAAAACAAATAATAAAAAATGAAATCTTTTTTTAAACCTTTAAGGAATAAATATTTCTGGAGGGGAACTATTTTGCTATCGCTGTGGTTGCTCTTGGTGATTATCGCTTGCAATGTGCAGGTAGATAGAAAAACAGCCAATGCCTTATACAGCGATGTAAATGCCGTGCCTACTTGCGAGGTAGGTTTGTTATTGGGTACTAATCCTTATCTGAAAAATGGGCAGCCTAATAAGTATTTTCTTTATAGAATAGAGGCGGCTGTGCAGCTGTACGAGGCAAAGAAAATACAATACATATTGGTGAGTGGCGACAATCATCGAAACGATTATAACGAACCTGAAGAAATGAAAAAAGCCTTGATGCAGAGAGGGGTACCTGAAGCAAACATCATATTAGACTATGCAGGTTTTAGAACATTAGATTCGGTAGTGCGTGCTAAAAAGGTGTTTGGTAAGGAGCGTTTTCTTATTATATCGCAGCGATTTCATAATCAACGGGCATTATATTTAGCCCAACACCACCATATAGAAGCAGTAGGCTTTAATGCCCAAGATGTAACGGCTTACTACGGACTGAAAACACGCGTGCGCGAATATCTGGCACGATTTAAACTTTTTATAGATCTGTGGTTTGAAGTAACGCCCAGATTTACTTAACAAAAAATAATTGACAATAAAAAAATGGCTATAATAATAACGGATAATTGTATTAATTGTGGGGCTTGTGAACCAGAGTGCCCCAATAATGCTATTTATGAGGGCGGACAAGAATGGAGCTATGCCGAAGGGACAACACTAAAAGGAAAAGTTGTGTTGCCAAGTGGTGCTGAGGTAGATGCCGATGAGATGATACAGGCTGTTAGTGATGACTATTACTTTATAGTAGCTGATAAATGCACTGAGTGCATAGGCTTTCACGATACGCCTCAATGTGCGGCAGTATGTCCGGTAGATTGCTGCGTACCTGATGGTAATCACCAAGAAACGGAAGAGGAACTTTACGCTAAAAAGCGCTTCATTCATAATGAAGAGTAAAGTTTAATTTATTGATGAGTTTGGCACATCATTTGTTTTTATAAGGGTGAAAAACTCTAATAAAAATATCCTTATGAAAACAAATGTATCCTTATGTATAGCAGCTGCCCTAATGGTAGCGGCTTGTGGCGACCCCTCTCACCGGCATAACAGCGGTGAAAAGGTAAGTGTAATCAATTCTACACCAGATGAGGTAATAGAAGAAGATGTAGAGATAACGTCGAATGAAGCTGCCCTAATGGAGCCTTCGGCAAATGCTACATCTAAGATGATTCTCTCGTCTCCACCCCCACCCCAACAGCGCAATGCTGAAACCTACAAAGAGATAAAAGAAAATTCATTTGTGGCGGTAGCACAACAACCTGTAACTACTTTTTCAGCAGATGTAGATAGAGCTGCTTATGCCAATGTACGCCGCATAATAGGCTACGGACAGATACCCCCAAAAGATGCGGTACGCATAGAGGAGATGGTAAATTATTTTGATTACGACTATCCCGCCCCTGAAGAAGGAAGTGCCAGTCCGCTACGGGTATCACCCGAATTGGCACCTGCTCCTTGGAATCCTAACCACTTATTACTTCGTATTGGGTTACAAGCTAAGAAGATAGACCTTGCAAAAGCACCCCCTTCTAATATTGTATTCCTTATAGACGTATCAGGCTCTATGGACGAAGAAAATAAATTGCCCTTATTACAATCTTCTTTCAAAATGTTATTAGGGCAACTCAGACCCGATGACAAAGTAGCGATAGTAACCTATGCTAATGGAACTAAAGTAGCGCTTCCGTCTACTAGTGTGAAAGACAAAGAAAAAATAATAAAGGTGCTTGACAATCTCTATGCCAGCGGAGGTACTTCAGGTGGCAAAGGTATACAGTTAGCCTATGAACAAGCTCAAAAATCGTTTATAAAGAACGGTAATAACCGTATTATTTTAGCTACTGATGGCGACTTCAATATAGGAATAAACAATACGACAGATTTAGAGAAATTCATCGAAAAACAACGAGAAAGTGGTATCTATATGTCAGTTTTGGGCTTCGGAATGGGTAATTACCGCGATGATATGGCAGAAACCATAGCCGATAAAGGCAATGGTAACTACGCCTATATAGACAACATTACCGAAGCTAAAAAAGTGTTAGTAAATGAGTTGAGCGGCACCCTTTTCGCTGTAGCTAAAGATGTAAAACTACAGTTAGAATTTAACCCTAAATACGTAAAAGAATACAAGCTAATAGGTTATGAAAACAGAATGCTCGCCAATGAAGATTTTACTAACGATAAAAAAGATGCTGGCGAGATAGGGGCAGGGCATACGGTTACTGCACTTTATGAGTTAGTACCTTCAGACGGGAAAGTAGCACAAAGTCTTCGCTATCAGTCACAAGAGTTAAACGAAAAAGGCAAAGGCAATGAGTTAGGATTCCTCAAAATACGCTACAAAGACCCTAAAGTGAAAGATGCTAAGAGTGTAGAAATAACCGAACCTTTGATATTCAACAAAAAAGCCTTAAAAGAGACTAGTGCTGACTATAGATTTGCCGCCAGTGTAGCCGAATTTGGCATTTTGCTAAGAGACAATAGCAACAAAGCTAACGCTACTTACGACCAAGTAATAGAATTGGCCGAAGGGGCGATAGGCAAAGACCCAGAGGGCTACCGAAAAGAGTTTGTCAGATTAGTTAAAAGTGTAAAAATGTTGCCGAAATAAAATAAAAAGTATTACCTTTGCAGCCACTTGTAGTTTGTAACTATAAGTGGCTATTTTTGTAAAAATATAATAAGAACGTGCAAACAGAAGAAAAAGAACTTTACCGCTTTATACAAGCACCTGATTGGGCAAACACCCTATCAGATACTGAAATAATAGCTTTATTAGTAGATACCGACTTCTCGCGAGAGCAAACCGATGAGGGGCGCGACTACTGCTATTTCTTGCATAAATACAGTAAAATAGACATTGATAGTACCTCCGATTATACCTTTATGGCTTATACGCTTACGCAACCAGAGAACTTAGAGCGTGCCTCGATGTATGATATGATATTAGAAGAGAATGAATTTTTTAATATCCACCGTATCAGTGTGTACCGCAATGGTGAACTTATAGATAAAACTCCTGATACTACCATAAAAGTGCTCGATAACGAAAATCAGAGTAACAGAGGTGTTATCAGCAGTTCTAAAAAGCTCAATTTTTCTATAAAAGACCTTCATTTAGATGATATTCTCATTTTGGAAGACACTAAAGAAAAAGTGTTTACCGAAAAAGAGTTTTTGCGTCGCGACTTTATGAAATATATCTATGTAACCCCAGATACTTATTGGGCTTATGGTAGATACCACTTTAAACTTATCAATAACAGAGATAAACGAGTAGCTTATAAAAATGTATTTTTCCGCGATGAAGAAAGAAATGTGCTGCCTAGTGAGGTGAAGTACTTAGCACAAGGAGAAACTTTTGAAATCGTTGAAAATGATTATATCAATCCTGTAGACCCTAATCGCGAGATATTCCCTTTTATAGATTTTGCTACCGATAGCAATTGGAAAGACCTCTCTAACTATATTTATCCTTTGTATGAAGGGGTATTCAATGCTCAACTTACTGATTTTGCTCCAGATTTGGTAGCTAAATTAGATGCTATGCCTACCCTTGATGAAAAACTGCAGTACGCTATAGAATTTGTACAAAATAACATCTACTATGTGTACAATGCCGATGAGATGAATGGGCATAAACCACAAGAACCTGCTGTTACTTACCAAAATAAGCAAGGAGACTGCAAGGCAAAATGCGTATTGCTGAAGTGCGTACTCAACTACTTGGGGGTAGATTCATCAGTAGTATTAGTGAATTACAATGTAGATTTCTACCTAAAATACTATTTACCTTCGCTGCTCTCGTTTAATCACGTAGTGGTGAAAATCAACCATCAAGGGCAAGAGTATTTTATAGATGCTACCGCTCGTAATGAGTTTGGCCGATTAGAGAAACGCGCTGTTATCTCTTTCTGTTTCTATATGGAAATTTTGCCTGACCAAGAATTACAAGTACGCAAGCCTATTCGTTTTGCTGATTATTGCATAGATGAGAAGATTAGCTTGATAGTGAAAGAAAATAAAGGTAAAATAGAGCTACTGACTACCTATCGATACAACCGTGCTAATACAATGCGAGGCTATTTCAAATCAAGTAATAAAAACGAGCGTTTAGATAGTTGGAACAACTCATTATTTTATGCTCTTAATTACGCAAATGACCGTAAAGGCAAGGATTTTCGCGATATATTCAAAGATGCTACCCTACAAATAGTGAAAGACGATAAGGTAGAAAACGAATTGACGGTGAAATATGAGGCTACTATAGAAAATCCTTATTTTGTAGACCCGCAAGGGAAACGTTTCCTTATGTATTTTGACGGTAGTGTGCTGAAAAATAGTATAAGAGAGCACCAACACAGCGATGTGAGCTTCTGGCATAATTTCGATAGCGAACGCTATGAAATCTACCTACAAACCGATGAAAATATTGATACTAAAGAGAAGTACACTATACAAGAGTGCGACATACAGAACAAGTATTTTACTCATAAGACCCAAAAGTTTATTACTAAAAACTCGGGCAAAGTGATAGTAGAGTACAATCCGCTGATGAATATAGAGATTCCGTTAGACAAATTAGAGCCAGTACGCGAAGACTACCATACAATGGCTGATAGCAACTTTGGTATTGGGATAGATGTAGTAGAGAAAGGATTTTTAAACTCGCTTAAAAGACTTTTTAAATAAAGTTTAAATGAAAGATTGGGTACCAGAAATAGAGAAGCAATCGCAGGCTGATATAGTAGCTTTGCAAGAGAAAAAGTTGCAAGAAGTGTTAGCGTATGTAAATGAGCATTCGGCATTCTATAAACGACTTTTCAAGGAGCATAATATCAATGTGTCGGCTATTAAAACACTTTCTGACCTGACTAAGCTCCCTACTACCTGCAAAGATGATTTGCAACGTGATAACGATGCTTTCAGATGTGTGCCTAAATCAGCTATTGTAGATTACGCTTCTACTTCGGGTACACTTGGTACGCCTGTTACTTTTGGCCTGACGGATAATGATTTGAATCGTCTTGCCTATAATGAGGCTATTTCATTGGCTTGTGCAGGTATAAAAAAGGGAGATGTAGTGCAGTTGATGACTACTATTGATAGGCGTTTTATGGCAGGACTAGCTTACTTTTTAGGGGTACGCCAATTAGGAGCAAGCATCGTAAGGGTAGGGGCAGGGATACCAGAGTTACAGTGGGATAGTATTAGACTATACGAACCTACCTATTTGATAGCTGTGCCATCATTTTTGCTGAAAATGATAGCTTATGCCGAAAAAAATAGGATAGACTATGAAGCCTCATCAGTAAAAGGAGTAGTATGTATAGGAGAGTCTCTTAGAAATCAGGATTTTAGTAATACTCTTCTCGCTGAAAAAATAGCCGAGAAATGGAAAGGGATAAAACTTTATTCTACTTATGCCTCTACAGAGATGAGCACTACTTTTACAGAATGCGAATACCAGCAAGGGGGGCATCATCATCCTGAGCTCATCATCACTGAAGTATTAGATGATGCAGGTAATAGAGTAGGAGAGAACGAAAGTGGAGAGTTGACTATCACCACATTGGGGGTAGAAGCAATGCCCTTGGTACGTTTTAGAACTGGCGATATAGTGACGATGCATACAGGTACTTGTGCTTGTGGGCGCAATACAGCTCGGGTAAGTCCGGTATTAGGGCGCAAACAGCAGATGATAAAGTATAAAGGAACGACTTTATACCCACCAGTATTGATGGATTTGCTCACTAATTTTGAAGAAATAGAGAATTACATCATAGAAATAAGTACAAATAGCATACTCACTGATGAAATACTTATCAGGATAGGTACACACACCCCAACAGAAGCTCTAAAAGAGCGTATTAGTAATCATTTTAGAGCTAAAATAAGAGTCGTGCCTAAAATAGAGTATTGCGATATCGCTATGTTAGAGCGAGAATTGTACCCATTGGGCAGTAGAAAACCAATGAAATTTGTAGATAAACGAAAAGGTTAGTTTAAAAAAGTTCTTTCATTTTGTTTTTCCACTTCTCGTAGAAAGGAGGTGGGTAAAGAGCGAGGGAATTATCAGCCAGCGAGGTAAATACTTGTACTGTTTCGCCTATACATACTAATTCGTCAGCTTCGTTATAAAGGAAGTATTGGAAGACCAATTTGGCTACAGAAGTAAGCATATAGTGTGTTTCTACGCGTAGTTGCTCTCCGTATTGCACCATTTTTTTGTGTTCGCAAAGAGATTTTACGATAGGGGTAGCGTAGCCTTCACGTTGTACATCAAGGTATGAAAGTCCGTATTTTCGACCGAAAGCCTCTCTTCCTTCTTCAAAATATTTAATATAATTGCCGTGCCAGACGATACCCAAGGGATCAGTTTCGCTAAAACGCACCCTAATAATGACAGAGGCAGTAAGGGTTGTAGGTGTATAAGAATCTTTTCGCATATTAGATAACTAAATACTAATTAAGCAGCAAAGGTAATAAATAAAGTAGAACTACCTATTAAATTAATAATAGTTTTGTATCTTTGCGGCCATTAAAATAAAAATAAAAGACATAAATAATGCTATATCATCTATTAGAAAACTTAGAAAATTACGATTTCCCAGGGTCGGGATTATATAAATACCTTTCGTTTAGGGCGGGAATGGCTCTGCTGCTTTCGCTCTTGATTTCTACTATTTACGGTAAGCGTATTATTAGCTTTTTACAACGTAAACAGATAGGTGAAACTGTCCGTGATTTAGGGCTTAGTGGACAAAATGAAAAAGCAGGTACGCCTACTATGGGGGGGATTATTATTATTCTCGCTACACTTATACCTGTGCTTTTGTTGGCTAAACTAAACAATGTCTATACTATTTTGTTACTTATCACTACTGTATGGATGGGTACTATTGGTTTTATAGATGATTATATCAAGACATTTAGAAAAAATAAAGAGGGACTCAAAGGGCGTTTCAAAGTATTAGGACAAGTGGGACTTGGTATAATAGTGGGGGCAACTCTCTATTTTAGCGATGCCGTAACTATAAAAAGTGAAAAAACAGGAATAGGGCGCACGCGTACCGAAGTGGTAACAACTGCTAACAGTGAGATAGCAGATACTACTAATGAGGTAGTAGTGCCAGAAATAAAATCGACTAAGACAACTATTCCTTTTGTGAAAAATAATGAGTTTGACTATGCAGACCTAATAGCTTGGACAGGCAAAAATTATCATCACTATGTGTGGTTAGTATTTATTCCGTTGGTTATTCTGATAGTAACAGCAGTCTCAAATGGAGCAAACTTAACTGATGGTATTGATGGATTAGCAGCGGGTAGCTCGGCTATTATAGTGCTCACCTTAGGGATTTTTGCTTGGGTGTCGGGGAATATCATTTTTTCGGAATATCTGAATATAATGTATATCCCCAGAGTGGGTGAGATGACTGTATTTATAGCAGCTTTTGCTGGTGCTTTAGTTGGTTTTCTGTGGTATAATACCTATCCTGCTCAAGTATTTATGGGTGATACGGGTAGTTTGACTATAGGCGGTATCATAGCAGTTATTGCTATTGCGGTGCGAAAAGAGCTATTGATACCAGTTCTTTGTGGTATTTTCTTGGTCGAGAACTTGTCAGTAATACTGCAAGTCGCTTATTTTAAATACACTAAAAAGAAATATGGGGAAGGAAGAAGAATATTCTTAATGTCGCCTTTGCACCACCACTATCAGAAACGAGGCTATCACGAAAGCAAAATAGTAATGCGCTTTCTAATAGTAGGGATTTTCTTGGCGGTAATATCAATAGTTACACTGAAGATTAGGTAATTAGTCGTTAATCATATTGATAAGGTGTTCGTTGAACCATTTATAGCGATTGATAATCATAATATGTGTGCCACCGTGGATAACGGTGGCATTTTTTATATACTGAATAGGAAAAACAGGGTCTTTATCGCCGTGAATATGAATTGTACGGGGTAAAGGCTCTTTTTGTTGCCAATTGACAATACGGTCAATAGACCAATCGAGGTAGGAGGGAGAACGTAAACCGATATATTTTTCGTATAAAGTTAAACGTTTGTTCATCGCTTCAGAAAAAGAAAAACGTTTCCAGAACTCTAAATGGCTAATAGCTCTCACAGGTAATAACTTGTGTAAGTAAGTATAACGAGCCAATAGCATCTTCTTAGGGAGTTCGTATTGCGTTTTCACACTCGATATAATCACTACTTTTTTATAATTTATTTGCTTAGCTACTTCTTGCATTATAATTCCACCAAAAGATACGCCTAAAAGAATAGGATTAGGAGCCGTAATTGTACTTGCTAAACGACTGGCATAATGCGCTAAGGACTCATCTTCTTCAGGCATAATCCAGTCGAGGAGGTGAATGTCGTAGGCATTTGGGAAATGCAACCGCTCGAAAATCTTAGGGCTTGCCGCCATTCCCGGCATTAAATAAATTGTAGGCTTATCTTTTATATTCATTTCTTATTGCTTTTTTACGAAAAATTAGTAACTTTGCACCGGATTAAGTATTAGTATCCTTCGATGATTGTTCGCTCATCGTTCGCTCATCCTTCGGTGATCGTTCGCTCATCGTTCGCTCATCGTTCGGTGAAAA
This sequence comes from Capnocytophaga sp. oral taxon 329 str. F0087, assembly GCF_000213295.2. Classification (NCBI taxonomy): domain Bacteria; kingdom Pseudomonadati; phylum Bacteroidota; class Flavobacteriia; order Flavobacteriales; family Flavobacteriaceae; genus Capnocytophaga; species Capnocytophaga sp. oral taxon 329. The sequence goes on along the minus strand of NZ_KN390005.1, from coordinate 24,775 downwards.
CTAATGCTTGGCAAAGTTACGATATTTTTTGAATAATACATATTACTAATTAAAAAACTAAAAACATATTGCTATGGAAGTAACAGATAGTGAATTTTCGCGTCAATATCAGGCTAAGCAAAATGGGGAACTCGCCTTTGTAGAGTACTCAATTCAAGAGCGTAAAATATTTTTTACAAAGACCTTACTTCCCGAATCGGCTGATGAAGCCTTTGTAGATGAATTTTTCAAAGGGGTTCTGGCTCTTGTATCGCAGAAAAAGTATAAGGTGGTACCGGTATGTCCGGCAGCTATTGCTTTTTTTAAACGCAACAAAGAGTACAAAGAGGTGCTATCGGCTGGCATCAGAATTTGATAATATATAAAATAAATTTATATGAAAGCAGTATTTTTAGACCGTAACACGCTCTCAGAGCGTATAGATGTTGATATTCCTAAGGGAGTAAACCAATGGGTGGCTTTTCAGAAGACTGCCCCTGATGAAATAGTACAGCGCCTGAAGCCGGCAGACATTGCTATTGTAAACAAGGTGAAAATAGATGAGGCTATCCTTAGACAATTGCCTAATTTGAAACTTATTCACCTAACTGCCACAGGTATGGATAATATCGATAGAGAGGCTGCGAAAGCCTTAGGAATTGAGGTGAAGAACGTAGCGGGCTACTCGACAGAGAGTGTGACAGAGCACTTCTTTATGTTGCTGTTATCGGCTATGCGTGCCTTGAAGACTTACCACGAGAGTGTAGCTGATGGTACTTGGCAAAAAGATGGTCGTTTCTGTTTGACAGAGCCTGCTGTATTGGAATTGCACGGTAAAACCTTGGGTATCATAGGAGTAGGCAACATAGGCAAATCGATAACAAAAGTAGCAAGAGCCTTTGGTATGCGTGTGTTATGGGCAGAGAGACAAGGGGTTGCCCCTCGTAATGAAGAATATACAGACTTTGGCAAAGTGTTGTCGCAGAGTGATATAATAGCGATAACCTGCCCTCTAACCCCAGAAACAAAGCACTTAGTGAATGAAGAGTTTATCTCTAAATTGCGAAAGAAACCGTTGTTAATAAACATATCGCGTGGGGCAGTAGTAGACCCGCAAGCGGTTTATGAAGCTATAGAAAGCAATAGAATAATGGGCTTTGCGGCTGATGTATTTGAGAAAGAACCTCCAGCAGCTGACGACCCTCTGCTAAAAATAGCTAATCACCCTCGTGTGATTTATACCCCTCACATCGCTTGGGCAAGTGAGCACGCACAGGATAAGCTATGGCGCATACTCAAACAACAAGTAGAAGAATTTATAGTAAAATACAAAGCAGAACACAAAGAATAATGAAAAAACACAACTTTAGCGCGGGGCCTTCAATATTAGCTCCTGAAGTATTTGAGAAAGCTTCGAGAGCTCTGTTAGACTTCGAAGGGACTGACTTATCGGTAGCTGAAATATCGCATCGCAGTGCAGAATTTGTACGCGTAATAGAGCGCGCTCGCTCTTTGGTTTTAGAAATAGCCGGTTTAGACGATACATATACAGCACTTTTCTTACAAGGAGGAGCGAGTATGCAGTTTCTGATGGTGCCTTATAACCTATTGGAACGCAGGGCTGCCTATGTAGATACGGGTACTTGGGCAAATAAGGCTCACAAAGAGGCGACTCTTTTTGGCGAGGCTATCGTAGTGGCAAGCTCGAAGGCAGAAGGATATAAATATATTCCGAAAGAAATAAATGTACCTACAGAGGTAGATTATCTACATATCACCACTAATAACACTATCTATGGTACGGAGTATCATTCTATTCCGGATACGAAAGTGCCTTTGGTAGCTGATATGAGTTCGGATATTTTTTCACGCCCGATGGATTATAGCAAGTTTGACCTTATATATGCGGGTTCGCAGAAGAATTTAGGCGCTTCGGGTTCGACTTTAGTACTAATAAAAAAAGATATATTAGGCAAAGTGAGCCGAAAACTCCCTTCGATGATGGACTATCAGTTGCATATCAAAAACGATAGTATGTATAATACGCCTTCTACTTTTGCCGTATATGTAAATCTATTGGTATTGGAATGGCTACAGGCTCAAGGAGGGCTTAAGGCTATGGAAGTTAGCAACCGAGCTAAAGCTGACCTACTATATGCTGAGATAGACCGCAATCCGTTGCTAAAGGGCTATGCTGAGAAGGAAGACCGCTCTCTGATGAATGTGGTATTTAACCTGACAGATGAGAGTACTCAGGTGCGCCTTGATAGCCTTTGCAAAGAGGCTAACATCAGTGGTGTGAAAGGACATCGGAGTGTGGGTGGGTATCGTGCTTCTATTTATAATGCGATGCCAATAGAGAGTGTGCAGGTATTAGTAGAGGTGCTAAAAGAGTTTGAACGAACTGCTTAGAATAGATAATGAAGCTCAGTAAGATAACGATAAAAGTAATAGTAAGCTATATACTGCTCATCTGTGTATCGGTATTGGCAGGATATATAGTATTTAAGGAAATAAAAAAGCTATCGAACCAAGAGAAGATAAACCAAGAAGATAGGAATAAAATAGTGCAAATAAGCAAAATTCTATCAATGGTAAATGAGACTGAAAATGCTGGACGTATAGCTATCAGAAGTGATGAAAAGGAAGCATTGCAAACATTTTTAGAGAAAAATGTCTACCTACAAAACGAAGTGCTAAAATTTAGGAGAGATATTACTTCTGAAAAACAATTATTGACCTTAGATACTATCAGTTCGTTATTGAATCTGAAAAGCAACAACCTGCAAGAGCTAAAAGCGTTTCAGGAGAGTGATAGTACCTCTATCATTATTAGGAGTGCTATTAGGAAACTATCGTCTTTAGAGCCTTATTTGGGCTATGAGTTTTTTGATAAGAAGAAGAATGCAGTATCCGATGCCTCTACATCGGATATTGCTTCTATATTAAAAAAATACAAAGGTGTAAAGGTGCCTGCTACCTTTGAGAAAATAAAGAAAAGCAATAAGATAGATAAGGTTGTGATGGAAACGCTGTCGCTTCTGAATAAAGTAAATGAAGAAGCACAGCAATCGAAGAGCCTTATAAATGAGAAAATGCATAAACTCTGGCAAAATGATGTGCAAGTATCGAAAAAATTAGATGATTTGCTGCATAATTTTGAAGAAGAGGTGTTGATAAACTCGCAAAAACTCAGTCAGGAGCGAAAAACTATCTTTGAGAATAGCAAAAATCTATTAATATTGTCGTTTCTCATTGCTTTAGGCATCATTGCTATTTCGAGTATTATTATTATTAATGATTTTGTGACCTCGCAACGCTACAGACGTAGGTTAGAGGCTGCTAATCGCAAATCGAACAACCTACTGAAAAACAGAGAACAGCTTATCTCTATGGTGAGTCACGACCTGCGTACGCCATTGAGTTCGATAGTAGGCTACTCGGAATTATTAGGTAAGTTGGACATCACTGAAAAAGGTAAAAACTATCTTTCGCATATAAAATTCTCTTCAGAATATATTTCTAAATTAGTAGATGAACTATTGGATTACACTCGTATAGAATCTGGAAAAGTAGTGATTGAGAAGATACCTTTTAACCTTCCGGAGGTGATAGATGAGGTAGCAAGTAACGTGAAATCGGCTTATAAAAACAAGGAGGTAGCCCTTTCATTTGCTTTCTCGGATATAGTGAATAACTTAAACTTTTCGACCGATGCTTATAGGGTGAAGCAGATACTTTACAACCTGATTTCTAATGCTTTTAAATTTACAGAACAAGGTACTGTACACATAGAAGCTGACGCTCGTCTTTATAAAGATGATATATATGAGATAGGCGTGGCGGTGACCGATACAGGTATAGGTATTAAGGAAGAGCAGCAGGAGCATATTTTTAATGAGTTTACGCAAGCTAATGACGAAATTTCAAAATTCTATGGAGGTTTTGGTTTAGGATTGCATATTTCACAAAAATTGGCACGTCTGCTGAATGGTAAGATATACTTAGAGAGTGAAGAGGGCAAGGGAAGTACTTTTACCCTGCGCTTTTTGGCAGAAAAAGTGGTGGAGCGCACGCGAACTACCCCTATTATCACTTCGGATAAAAGGGCAGAAGATATTAATATAGTGGTAATCGATGATGACCAAAGTATTTTGTCGCTGATAACAGAGCTGCTGAAACAAAAGAAGATAGGCGCTATAACTTTTACCAATGGCAGGGAAGCGCTTTCAGCATTAGAAAAGCTGCAATTTGATTTGGTTATTACTGATATACAGCTGCCAGAGATGAATGGGTTTCACTTTGTTACCCTTTTCAACGAAAAGTACGCTGTAGCACCATTGCCTGTATTGGCTATAACCGGTAGGCGTGATGTGCCTGAAAGTTTTTATACTAAAAGTGGTTTCTCGGGTATTTTGCCAAAGCCTTTTACCCCAGAGAAATTTTATGAGAAACTTAAAGTTTTCTTCCCTAACCTTAATACAGAAGTAGAACATAAACCTATAATGGTAATGCCTTATAATAATACAAATGGGTATACTCCTGAGGTATTAGAGAGTTTTATGGGCGATGACATAGAGGGTATTGTTGGTATTTATAAGCATTTTTTGAGTGAAACAGAGGAAAATTTGCAGAAACTCGAAGCCTCAGCTAAGATGCAAGACTACACAACAATTAAGTCGATAGCTCATAAGATGACTAGTATGTTTGCTCAGATAAACGCTCAGCGAGAATCGGAAATACTGATAGTGCTAAACAAAGTAGATAAAGAAGTACCTGAAGACTTAGAAGAGAAAATAAAGAATTTGACCCACTTCTTTAAAGAAGATTGTAGACCTATTATTGAGAATTATTTGAGTTCCTTTTCAGGAGGGAACTTATAACGAAGATTGAATTATGATAAAAGAATCAGAACTTATTTTGAATCCGGATGGTAGTATTTACCACCTGAATTTACGACCCGAACAAGTAGCCGATACTATTATATTGGTGGGAGACCCTAACCGTGTACCCCGTGTGAGTGCTTATTTTGATACGATAGAATTTAGCACTCAGAAGCGTGAGTTTTGTACCCATACAGGTACTTACAAAGGTAAGCGCTTAACTGCGCTTTCTACAGGGATAGGGCCTGATAATATAGATATTGTTATCAATGAGCTTGATGCCCTCTTTAATATTGATTTGCATACTCGTAAGCCTAAAGAGCAGCTTACTTCGCTCAATATTGTGCGTTTTGGTACTTCGGGGTCGCTACAAGCTGATATACCGGTAGATAGCTTTGTACTATCGTCTCACGGTTTGGGAATGGACAATATGCTGCACGCTTATAAAGATGCTCCTAACGTACGAGAAATAGCTATGGAAGAGGCTTTTATGGCTCATACCCAGTGGAATACTGACAAAGGGAGACCTTATATCGTTGGTTGTGGAGAGACTTTGAAGCAACGACTCTTAACAGATAAAGTATTTGAAGGTATTACGGGTACAGCACCGGGGTTTTATGGTCCTCAAGGACGTATGTTGCGCTTGCCAGTGCAAGACCCTACCCTGAATGATAAATTGCATAGTTTTAACTATAAAGGGTACCGAATGACGAACCTTGAAATGGAGACTTCAGCCATTTATGGACTTTCTAAACTTTTAGGACATCAAGCTGTTTCGCTTAATGCTATTATTGCTAATCGCGCAGCAGGTACTTTTACTAAAGATACTAAAAAAGTAGTAGAAAATCTGATAGTGTATGGTTTGGAACAATTGGCGAAGAAATGAAAAAAGCACCCTTAACAGGACAAGAACTCCATAATTTAGCAATGAACATTGTAGGTAATGCTTTGCGCGATGAACTACAATGGGAATTTCTGTTGGTAAACAGTGAGTTGAAGCGCGACCCTCAGTTTGTGTGTGTGGATAAAAACAATCAGAAGTATTTTGTGATAGTACGAGCCGTACCTTACGGAGAAGACCCTCAGCAATACGATGTGGTGTTTATGGAAATAGTGCGTAAGCACGCTGAAAAACATAATGCTCGCACACTATATGCTGGTGTGGGACTAACTAATACTCAGGATGAGAGCTTCCCGATTTATAAAGACGAACCTTATCGGCTGAACTTTAAGGGAGTAATAGAGATAGAGTAAGGAGTTTTAGTACTGATATTAATAAAAAAGGCAGCCCAAAAAGTTTAAACTAAACTTTTTGGGCTGCCTTTATTTTGTAAGATATTCTTTTTTTATCCTATAGCTTCTTTTAGCTGAGCTAAGGCTTGTGCTACTATACTGCGCGGGCAAGCTAAGTTGATACGCATATAGCCTGTGCCTTCTTTACCGTAAATAGCTCCGTCATTAAGAGCTAAGTGTGCTTGGTTAGTACAGAGGGCTACCAATTCTTTCTGGCTAAGCCTTAAAGCTTTAAAATCAATAAATACTAAGTAAGAGGCTTGTGGTACTATTACTTTTAGTTGTGGTAAGTGTTCTTGCAGATAATCTACTAAATAATCAATATTGCCTTGTACATAGCTGAGCATCTGCTGTAGCCATTCTTCTCCTTTTGTATAGGTAGCTACTACCGTATTGAAAGCAAATACATTACCTGCTGCCAACTCATTTCCTTCTACATAGCTCTCAAAACGTCTTCTTAAAGTAGGATTAGCAATCACAGCATATGAGGTAGCTAAGCCTGCCATATTAAAAGCTTTGCTGGGAGAGGCAAATACTACCGAAATATCACGAGCTTGCTCGTTAATACTTGCAAAAGGTATATGCTTATATGGTGCCAAAGTCAGGTCGGCGTGTATTTCATCAGCTACCACTACTACCTTATGGGCAGCGCAGATAGCTGCTACTTTTTCGAGTTCTTCGCGCGTCCAAACACGTCCACCAGGGTTGTGGGGGTGGCAGAATAAGAACAACTTACAACCTTTAATTTTCTCTTCAAAAACATCAAAATCAATATGGTACTGTCCATCTCTGAGTATTAAAGGACAGTTTACTAACTCGCGATGATTGTTGCGTATTACCTGAGCAAAAGGGTTGTATACAGGCTGCTGAATCATCACCTTTTCGCCCCGCTCTGTGAAGGCTTCCACAGCCATTGCTAAGGCGGGTACTACCCCTGGTACAAAGGAAATCATTTCTTTGCTAATCGTCCACTGGTGGCGATGTGCTTGCCAATTCATAATAGCCTCATACCAGCTATCAGGTTTTGAGGTATAACCGAAAATTTCGCACTCCATACGTTTGCGCATTGCCTCTACTATAAAGTCAGGGGTTTTGAAATCCATATCGGCTACCCACATAGGTAGGAGGTCGGTTCTGCCCCATCGTGGTGCCAATGCCTCTAACTTTAGAGCATCGGTGTCTTTCCTACAAATAAGTTCGTCAAAATTATACATAGTTATTAATTGTCAATAGTTAATTCACCCTTACTATATTAGCCCCAAGAGCTCTTAGTCTTTCGTCTATATTTTCGTAGCCTCGGTCTATTTGTTCGATATTGTAAATGGTAGAAGTTCCTTTAGCCGAAAGGGCAGCTATTAGTAGTGCAATACCAGCTCTGATGTCGGGTGAGGTCATCAGTGTAGCACGTAGAGGCGACCTGAAATCGTTACCTATCACGGTAGCACGATGGGGGTCACAGAGTATAATTTTAGCCCCCATATCTATCAGTTTATCGATGAAAAACAAGCGGCTTTCAAACATTTTCTGATGTATAAGTACCTGACCTCTTGCTTGGGTAGCCACCACTAATATAATACTAAGTAAGTCGGGGGTAAAGCCAGGCCAAGGAGCATCAGCTACAGTGAGTATCGAACCATCAATATAGTTTTGTATCTCATAACCATTCGTGTGTGCAGGTATGTGTATATCATCATTTACTTTTTCAAAGGAAATACCCAATTTGCGAAATATTGTGGGTATAATGCCCAGATGCTCCCAACCTACATTTTTGATAGTAATTTCGCTGCGAGTCATTGCCGCTAAGCCTATCCAGCTACCTATTTCTATCATATCGGGTAAGATAGTATGGCTACAGCCCCCCAATTGGGTTACGCCATTTATGGTGATTAGGTTAGAGCCAATACCTTGAATATCAGCCCCCATAGCATTCAGCATACGGCATAGCTGTTGCACGTAGGGTTCGCAAGCAGCATTGTAGATTGTGGTTTTCCCTTCTGCCAAAACAGCTGCCATAATAACGTTAGAGGTACCAGTTACTGATGCTTCTTCCAATAGCATATAAGTACCTTTTAGCCGTTCAGCTACCACGCTATAAGTGAAGTTACTTTCGTCATACTCAAAGTGTGCTCCGAGTTTTATAAAGCCATCAAAATGGGTGTCAAGGCGGCGTCTACCTATCTTATCGCCCCCTGGTTTAGGCATATAGCCTACCCCAAAGCGCGTAAGGAGAGGACCTACTATTAGTATCGACCCTCTTAAGGCTTGTCCTTCGTGATAAAAAGCCTCCGATTTCAGATAGTCGAGGTTTATCTCGTCTGCCTGAAATGAATAAGAGCCCTTACCGAGCTTTTGAATTTTTACTCCTAAGTTCTCGAGTAGCGAAATGAGCTTGTTTACATCTAAAATATCAGGAATATTGTGAATAGTAACCTTCTGGTCGGTCAGCAGTACAGCACAAAGCACCTGCAAAGCCTCATTTTTAGCTCCTTGTGGAGTGATTTCACCCTTAAGAGTATGCCCTCCTTCAATTTTGAAAACGCCCATTGTTATTCTTTTTATAATTAGTAAATCCTTTCTTTTGTTGTCCTTGTCCGTAGTGGGGGGGAGTAGTAGGAATACGCTTAGTCAGATTCATCTTTGTACGTATAAGCGACTGGCTATCAGTCAAGTCTTCTTTGCGGCGTCGCAAATCTATCTCACCCCCACTGAGTTCGTATAAATGTTCAAATACTACGCTATCATCTACCGATTCTTTGTTCCACGTTAAGAAGCTCTTTTTCATATGGTTAGCTATAGAGTACTCTAGCGCCTCTCGCAGTTCGCCTTTTTCCCACTTGCAGCAGGTTTCAATCATACGGATAATCACATTGCCATAAAAGCGGTATTTAGGGTGTGCCTGCGGATATTGCAACCGGTCAGGACGCTTGTACAAGGTCGAGCGGGTAGGCTTTTCGTATGGCGAATCTACATCTAACTTAAAATCAGACATTATAAACAGCTGATCCCATAGTTTGTGCTGAAAGTCAGGCACATCGCGTAGGTGCGGAAATAGGTTCCCCATCACCGCTACGATACTACGGGCAGTGCGGTTGCGCACGTTGCGGTCTTCTAAGAGCACTGCTTTCTCTATCATTTTCTGTATATGCCTGCCGTATTCAGGTATGAGTAGCGCAGGGCGCTCTGTATTGTATTCTAATGTCGTCATAATGATAAAATACCTTCTACTTTGCCAGCTTCTTTGTAGTATTTAATTACTTCATCAGGATTTTTAACGGTTAGGCTTACCGAAACACCTATATATTTGCCATTTGATGACGGACGCGTACTAATTTCAGCATTTGTTTCTTTAAAAACGTCTTTTAGTTGCACTAATTTAGCTTCATCATCAGGAATTATGAATTTGTATAGGTATTTAGTAGGGAAAAGAGAGGTCTCTACTAATTCTTTTTTAAGTCGTTCGTAAAATTCAGCAAGTTCTTGTTCTGATTTCATCGTGTTTTCTTTGTTATTAAGTGAGACGGCAAAGGTAAGAAATAATTTTGAATTTTGAATGATGAGTTTTGAATTATTTTGAAAAGCTTAGTAGGTACGGACTATAAACTCGCACCAGCGAGAGAACCAATCGCTTCTGTTAGGGCGGCTACTTGCGCGGGGGTGGTAGCCCACGAGGTTATCAGCCGTATAGCAGTGTGTTCCTCATCAATGGTCTTCCATCGGTAAAACTTAAACTTTTCTGCTAATATATCAATGCTTTTGTTAGGCAGAATAGGGAATGACTGATTGGTAGTAGTGTCTGCCAAAAAAGGGTATCCTGCTGCTGCAGATGCCTCTTTGATAGTCTGCAAACGTTCATTGGCGTAGCGTGCGAGCGTGTTGTATAGGTCGTTTTGAAAGAGCGTCAGAAACTGTATGCCCAATAGTCTTCCTTTGGCTAAAAGGGTGCCTTTTTGCTTCAGATGATATTCAAATCCTTCTTGTAGGGTAGGCTTGTTGATAACGATTGCCTCGCCTAATAAGCCGCCATTTTTGGTCGCCCCAATGTAGAAAACATCGGTGTATTGGGCAAGGTCTTCCCATTGTCTTGTGCATTCAGGGCTGATCCCAGCCGCGCGTCATCCATAAAGAGCAAAAGCTGATGGGCTTGGCAACAGGCATAGATAGCTTTGGTAGAAAAGTATGTTTGTTTTGGCTGCAAAAGTACAAAACAATTAACAATTGACAATCTTATGTTAATTATTAATTGTTTTACGCTTCATACTTTCCTCGTTTCCAGATTTCTATAGAATTGATAATATTCTGCCATAAAATATAGCAACCAGGCCCTACTGTAGAAAGAGGGTGCAGGTAGGTAGCGGCTATCCAGATAGCAAAGGCGGTGTTCTTTTGCCCTAAAGCTTGTCCCGCTTCTATCGAAGAGCAAAAAAAGCGTCCTATACGTCGCCCTATGGCGTACTGCAATAGGCATACTACTAAGCCCGAAATACCGATGAGTAGCAAAAAGCTGATAGAGGTTTGCGCGTGAAAAATGTTTTTCAGAGTAGTGCCTGTTACAATCATTAGCGAGCAACCCCATAGGTAAAAAGAAAGGTCGGGTATATGTATGAGCCATTGGTGAAAACGATGGAGTAGGGGTAGGCTCTTGGTGAGGAGCGCTAATAGCATTGGTACAACCAACACTAAGCATACTTTCTGCATTATTAGCACAAAAGCACTCCAGAAAGTCATTTGCGAGGCGGGTTCTATCAACGGAAAGCATAGCGGAATAAGCAAGGCACAGAGCAGATTAGAAACAAAGGTATAAGTAGTCATTTGCTCTAAATTACCACCGAGTTTTAGGGTTACTACGGCAGCCGCTGCAGCACACGGACTTATAATGCAAGCCAATATACTTTCCAAAAGAATCAGCTCCTTACCTACGATACCAAAGAGGAGAATAGCCCCCACGCCTATGCCTACTAATAGGCATTGCACTGCTACCATCCACCAGTGCCAAGGTACGATGGCTATCTTCCTAAAATCTACCTTGCAAAAAGTTACGTAGAGAATGAGAAACATAAACAGCGGCAATATACTGTTGAATATAGGGGCAAACCATTGCGATGCCTCCTCTAACGCGGGTACGTAATAAAACACCAAATAAGCTAACGCTCCTATACCCATAGAGAAGGGGAGCGTCCAGCTTTTTATAAATTGAAGAAGTTTCATAGCCTGCTAATTTAACTGTACATCATTTGTAATATTCCTCTGATTTACGGGGGCAAAAGTACGGCGTTTTTTTAATATAGTGTTATACAAATCACAGAATTTTGTATACAAATTCAAGAAATGAATAAAAAACCTCTCCATTGATAGAAAAAGCTACCAGTGGGGAGGGATTTTTGTGCCCTTATTACATCTTCTTCAAAGCATTCACTTCATTAATACCTATATGAAAACCATACATAAGGATAGCAAGGAGCAAAACGATTCTGCTAATTCATCAAAAGTTTGTGCAGTTGAGCGTTGAACGAGGGCTGTTCGGTTGCCAAAATACTGAAAAATTCATCGTCGAAAGCCTCGACCTTAGCGACGGCTTGCGCGATGAGTTCGGCACCTTTATCGGTGATAGCAACTACTTTGGCGCGGGTGTCGGTCTTGTGTTCTTCCCTTGTAATGAGGTCTTTGCTCTGCAAAGTGCGCACCACTTGCGAGGTAGTCATTGGGTCTATCTTGGTGAAATTTGCCAAAGATACCTGTGTGATTTCCTTTCCTTGTTGGGCTAACCACTGTGCGCTCGCCAAGAGTACAAACTGGGGGTGTGTGAGGTCGAAAGGTTGCAACACTTTTTTGATTCCTCGTTGCCATAACATACTTACCTGCCAAAGTAAAAGCCCTGAGCTTTCTTCGGCTCTTAAACTAAAAATTGAATGCTGAGAGGTCATTGTGTAACATTTTAGAAGCTATAAGTTTAAAATCGTTCTCGGATATTTCCAAAATACCAAAGCGAAAAGGATATCCCCACGCCTTTTTGTTGGGGATAAAGTCCAATAGCTCGATAAGGTCGGCTATGGGCGTTTCTTCGCAGTCTACAAAAGTAATATTTCTCCTAAACGGACAGAAATTTTCACTCATCTGAAAGGCATAAACTTCCTCGTCTTTCACTCTGCCAATAGCCGTGAAGGCTTGGCATTTGTCTTCTTTTCCGAAATAGCGTTTGGAAGAGTAATAGAGAATGCCGTCTCCCTCCTGCATACGTTTCAAAGGCTGTGCCTTTCCGTGGCAGGCTTGGGCAAAGCCTCCCGCAACGCCCATTTGTACGTGGTCTTTGCTTGCCACTACAATCCAATATTTGATAGGTCTGTTTTTCATTTATAAATAGAATAAAAACCGTGTGACACACTGCCACACGGCGATTTTTATCAATTGCAAACTTAGTTTAATTCTTTGATTTTTGCAACCAATTGAGCGGCGTGCTCTTTGGCTCTTTGTTGCAAGGTTGTAAATGCTTCTTTGGGCATTACCTCTGGAATATATTTCATTCCGTAAGAGATGACAGGCTCTTGGAATAGCAATTTGCAATGATTGGCAGTTTGGCGGTGAATGTTGAGAAAATCGGTAAACGGATAGTTCTGTGCGCCACCGTGTTGGTAAGCCTCTTCAGGTGCTCCGGTGGTGAAAGAAAGGATGAGTTTCTTACCCATCAGCTTATTGTCACCATAAGCAAAGCCGTGTGAAAATACGTTGTCTAACCATTTTTTTAGTAAAGCAGGAAGCGAATACCAATTCACAGGGAATTGCCATACTATTACATCTGCTTTTACAAGTTTAGCTTGTTCGGCAGTTACATCAATTTGATAGTTAGGGTAGAGAGCTTGCAAGTTACTTACTTCAGCCTCAGGGAGCAAGCGTTTTACTTCTTCTAAAATAGCCTTATTGGCGTTAGACGTCTCCATAGTAGGATGTCCATTGATAATTAAAACTTTCATATATTTTGTAATTTGGGCGCAAAGGTAATATATATTTATATAATAAGCAAACTTATTATAAGTTATTTTATAAATATTTTTAAAGGTATTGATATAGAAAATCCCCCTACTGATAGCTTTTTTTACTAATAGGTAAGTTAGCAAGTTGAATTAATTATTATCTTTGTCCTTAAAAAACATATTATGGAACTGCAAGTAGGAAAGAGCTATCGAGTGAAAAATGATATTTTCAACTTTAAAAAGGGTGAGGTTTGGCTGTTAGCAGATGAGGGCTACCAAGCTTACTATGGCGAACAAAATTTTGTATTCGTTAATGCGGAGAAATCTTATAGATATATAGTTTTACGAAATTCTTCAGATGAAGATATGGAAATAGGATGCCATTTAGATAGGTATTTTGAGGAAATTGAATAAGTTACTATATCAATAACTATCATCATCTATCTTAAAAAGTTCTAAAGCAATATGTGCACAAGCCTCGGCATCGGCTAAGGCGTGGTGATGTTGCTTTAAATCAAAATACAGTAAAAACAAGTCCGATACTGCATACACTGCTGCGGTATTGGTTGGCGGTTTCAAAGTCTAAGGCTGCGAAAGTATTCATTTTATCAAAGTAGTTTATTGATTGCAAAGATATAAATAATTAGCAAATTAGCTAATGCGTACCACCACCTTACCATAACCTGCACTGCTTTCAACATACTGGTGAGCAGTAACTATTTCTTCTAAGGCAAATACTTTTTCGGGAGCAACGGGTACATCGTGTTCGTCAATATAAGCAAATAACTGAGTAATCTTTTCGGCATTTACACTTCTATTTGTAACTGCTGGGCATCGCCCGCTTGATGGATAACGATAGCTTTCATTTTTATAAATTATTAATGAACCAATTGTCTTACAAAATCATTAGCAGGATTGCTTTTAATCATTTCGGGGGTGTCGTATTGCTGAATAACACCCTTGTCCAACACCAATACTTTGGTACCCAGTGTTAAGGCTTCGGCTATGTCGTGAGTAACAAATACGATAGTAGCCCCTGAAAGCTGATGCAATGCTTTTAGCTCGCGCTGTAGCTGCTTGCGGGTGATGCTGTCTAACGCTCCAAATGGCTCGTCCATTAGTATGATGTTAGGATTAGCAGCTAAGGCTCTTGCAATCCCCACCCGTTGTTGTTGTCCTCCTGATAGCTCGTGCGGAAAACGCTTAGCCAGTTCAGGAGCGAGGTTTACTAACCGTAGTTTTTCAGCAACAATACGGCTGATGTCGCTTTTATGATAATTCTTTAGAACAAGCACATAGGCTATGTTCTCTGCCACGCTCAGGTGCGGAAAGAGAATATTACCTTGGATTACATAACCTATGTTGCGGCGTAAGGCAATGAGGTTTTCGTTGGCAATATTTTTGCCGTCAATACGTATCTCCCCTTTGTCAGGCAATACCAGCCCGTTAATCATCTTCAGCACAGTAGTTTTACCAGAGCCCGAAGTGCCTATGATGGTGAGGAAAGTACCGCTTTCAATAGTGAGGTTGAAATCGGAGATGATTTCCTTACCGTTATAGCTTTTGTATATGTGGGTGAATGTTATCATTGTTGTGGGTGTAAAAGTCCTTTTTGTAGCAGGTAGTTTTTAGCTACTTCTTCAGGTCGTTTTCTCTCGGTTTCTACTAAGAAGTTGAGGTGTGCCATCGTGCTATCGTCTATTAGCTGGTTCAGCTTTGTCAAAGTAGTGCGCAGGGTGGGGTAGGTGGTCAGTAGCTCGGTGCGTACCACCGTGCCTGCCTTGTAGGAGGGGTACATATTACGGTCGTCTTGCAGTACCACCACCTCACTTACCGATAGCTGTCCATCGGTAGTGAAAACCACCATAGCGTCAATCTTTTTATCACGCATCGCTTGGTATTTCAGTCCGATATCCATATCGAGTACCTTTCTAAAGTGCATCCCATATACCTCTTGTAGTGCTTTGTAACCGTCTTCTCGCTCAAAGAAGTCGTATTCAGCCCCAAAGATAAGTCGCTCGCTCACCTTAGCCAAGTCAGTAAAAGTTTTAAGCTGGTATTTTTGAGCCATTTCCTTGCTAACTGCCAAGCTATAAGTATTGTTGAAGCCATATAGGTTAGCCCATTCCAATCCGTATTGCTTTTTATAGGCAGTTTCTAAGTCGGCGAACTTGTTCTCGTTGTAAGGGTCTTTGCGTTTGAGTACTGCTTCCCACGCAGTACCGGTGTACTCGGGGTACATATCAAAGTCTCCACGCGCTATGGCAGGGTGAATGTTAGAGGTGCCACCCCCTACACCATTGGTCAGTCGCACCGAAAGCCCCGTGTCTTGTTCAATAAGCAAAGAAAGCATCTGCCCCAGCAAATAGCTCTCAGTCATCGGTTTGGTAGCGATATGTATATCTTTTGTTTTCTTAGGTGAAAGCACAAAGAAGAGAGTGATGAGCAGTGCCAAAATGCCTATCCCTACCAGCTTTAGTGGATTGCGCTTATAGGCAACTTCACGGTGCACCAATCGTTGCTCTACTTTTGCCAAAAGAAAATCAAAACCTAAAGCCAAGAGCGCAATCAGCACACTGCCTATGAGGGTCATCGCACTGTTATTGGTAGTGATACCTCTGTAGATAGCCACCCCCAAGCCCCCAGCACCTACAAACGAGGCGATACCAGCGAGCGCAATGGTCATCGTTACCATATTCCGAATGCCCGACATCAGTACAGGCAGGGCTAAAGAAAGTTTGATTTTCCAAAGCAGTTGCCTGCGGGTGCTACCCATTGCCTCTGCAGCTTCTACAATCAGCGGATTGATTTGGGTAATACCCGTATAAGTACTGCGGATAATAGGCAGTAAAGCATAGAGTATTAGAGCAATAAGAGCCGTGAGGTTCCCTACCCCCGTAATAGTGATAAAGAAACCCAATAAAGCGATAGAGGGGATAGTATAGAGCACATTCACAGCCCCTAAGAGCCAAACGGCATACTTGCGGTACTCGCTGATAAAGATTCCCAATAGCACCCCTATAAACGTTGCGATAACAATTGCCAAGAGCGAGATAAGCAAATGCTCAGCAGTGAGGTGCAGGAAGAACGGCGCTTCCTCACGAAGAAGAGAAATAAGATCTGTCAAGATGTTCATTAGTTTAGTCTTCGTGTTCGCCGCTATTGACCAAGGTAGCATTGATAAAAAAGGCGCCTTTGGTAGCGATTGTTTGCTCGGGGGCGATCGGTTTTACTGGGGCGATAGCGGTATAGCCACTTTCGGAAGCTCCTTTTACTACCTCCACTTTCTCAAAAGAGGTTTCTTTATCCGAAGTTTGGGTTACCAGAAAAATGTAGGATTTACCAGCATCCTCTACGATAGCCTCGTTAGGTACAGCAGGGGTCGTTTGTTTGTCAAGACTGATAACCCCTGTTACATTCATTCCATTGATGAGCCCTTGTTTGTCACCCTCTACGTGGCAATGTACAATGATGCTTTTGCTTTCGTTTTCAAACGAAGCCGCAATGTTATACACTTGGGCATCATATTCGCGAGAGGTGTTATTGGTAGGGTTGAAGTGCACTTGTTGTCCTACCTTAATGTAAGGCAAGTCACGCTCATACACTTGCAAGTGCAGGTGTAGCGAACTGTTGTCGATGATTTCCACAATAGGGGTGGAGGCATCTATATAAGCCCCTTTGTTAGTATATACCGCACTGATATTCCCACTAATAGGAGCCACTATCGCCAAAGTAGATTGCATTCCCTTATCGGTGAGTGTTTGAGGGTTTAAGCCCATTAGGCGTATTTGCTCTTCGAGGGCTGCTTTTTCAGTGCGTAAGGTACGTAGTTGGGTAGTGGCCGCTTGTAAGTTCTTACCCGTACCGGCATTGCCTTCGTAGAGGATCTGCTGGCGGTCAAGCTCTTGCTGGGCAAGTTCGATTTGGCTATTTACGGTGAGCAAGCGCTGTTGCTGTTGTAGAAAATCGGGATTGGATATGGTGGCAATTACCTGCCCTTTTTGCACATAACTGCCTATTTCTACCTTTACGCTCTTGATAATCCCCGCATATACAGTCGATACCTTCGCCTGATGGTCGGCAGGCATGCTCAGTATTCCATTGGCTTTGAGGGTAGCGGCAAGAGCTTTTTCTTCTATATGTCCCAAACGAATATCTACAGTTTGGATTTGAACTTGGGTAAGGGTGGTCAGGTTGCCTCCTTCTTCGTGGTGTTCTTCGCGCTCTTCGAGCTTTTGATTATTGGTAGTTGTAGGAGTGCCATTGCAGGCTGATAGACTAATTCCTATAAGGATAAAAGCGATTTTTATACCATATTTTTTCATTTGTTTTACTGGTTTAAAAGGGATTGTATTTCTATTACTTTTTGATTAAGCGCCTCGATACTCTCAAGGTATGCCAAGCGGGTATCTACGGCTGTCTGTAGGGTGTAAAGGTACTCCACATAGCTTATTTCACCTGCGCTATACCCTAACTGATTGGCTCGGATAATGCGCTCGGCTTCAGGTAGCGCTTCTTGTTTGTAAAACTGATATTTTTGCAAATTCAGTTGGTATTCCTCTTGCAGATTTATCCATTGAGTTTTAAGCTGTTTTTCTGTTTGTTGAGCTGCTTCTATAGCTGCTTCTTTCTGATATTTATAAGCTTTCACCTTGGCACGGGTAGCGGTAAAAATAGGAACTGAAAGCCCTATGGTGGCAAAGTGAAAACGTTTACTTCTATCAGTATAGGTCTCTACCCCTCCAATGGTTTGCATTCCTATAAGAGACTGATTGGTATAGCCCAATGTAAGGTCGGGCAGGGCTTGGGCACACTCTAGACGTTTGTTGTGCTCAGCTATGTTTGCTTCTTGATAGCTGAGTTGTACCAAAGGGTGCTGAGAGAGTTGTACATCCGAAGGCTCACTGAGTAACAAAGGCTCATACACGGGCGACTTGGTAATGGTAAATGCTTCTTCTGTTTGCATTAACGTACGCAAGTTGCGATAGGTAGCTTGTTGTATAGTTTTGTTCTGTTGAAGTAACAAACTTATTTCTCCTTTCTTCACTTGGGCAGTGTTAATATCTATCTTCTTGGTATCCCCTGCTTTATAGCGTACTTCAGCAATGCGAATAAAATTATTGTAGAGACTATCAAGCTGCAAGAGCTGTTCCTCTTTAAAAGTCAAATATTGCAATTGCTGATATGCGTTGCGCACTTGCCGCTTCAGTTCATTCTGCTGAAGGGCTAATTGCCCTTGTTGTAATTGTGTCTCTGCTTGATAGAGCTTTTTGCGAGCAGCAAATACTGTAGGCAAAGGAATAGATTGTGATACACCTACTGAAAGGTCTTTTTCAGCACTGCTGTACTGCCCGTATTGCCCTGTAAAGTCTGTTTTAGCCAATTCAAAAGAGGTTCGCTCTTTAGCACTTGCTCCTTGTAGCTTGAGTTGTGCTGCCTTAATCACTCCATTGTTCTTAAGGGCTATTTGCTCTATTTCTTGTAGCGAGTAAGACTGCTGAGCGTGTAGCGCTATAGGACTGATAAGCAATAGGGCTATCGTGAGTACTTTAGCTGAAGGACGGCGCCAAGAAAAGGTACTATTGAAAGCGATGTAAAGCAACGGAAGCACAAAGAGGGTGAGGAAGGTAGCCGATACTAACCCCCCAATAACCACTGTAGCTAAGGGGCGTTGTACTTCTGCTCCTGCTCCTTGACTGAGTGCCATAGGTAGGAAACCTAAGCTCGCCACCATAGCCGTCATTAGCACAGGGCGTAAACGCATTTCGGTACCCGTAATCACGCGATGCAAAAGGTTGGTCATTCCTTCTTTTTTCAGCTGGTTGAAAGTGCCAATAAGCACTATACCGTTGAGCACTGCTACCCCAAAGAGCGCGATAAAACCAATACCCGCACTAATACTAAAAGGCATTCCCCGAAGAAGCAAGGCAAATACGCCCCCAATGGCACTCATCGGGATAGCGCTAAAGATGAGCAATGATTGTTTTATAGAGTGGAAAGTAAGGTATAACAAGAAAAATATTAAAAGTAGGGCTACAGGCACGGCTATGAGCAGTCGGTCGGTGGCTTGTTGTAGGTTCTCAAACTGACCGCCATAGGTAAAGTAATAGCCCGTAGGGAGCTTTACGCCCTTTAATTTTTGTTCTATATCACTCACCACACTCTGCACATCGCGCCCTTGCACGTTGAAGCCAATGACGATACGGCGCTTGCCTGCTTCACGGCTTACTTGTGCGGGGCCTAATTCATATTTGATAGTGGCCAATTGGCTCATCGGCACCTGCCCATTTTCGGTAGCTACCATCATATGCTGTACATCGTCAATTCCGGTACGATGGAGGCTATCGAGGCGTACCACAAGGTCGAACCTTCGTTCGTTCTCGAAGACAACCCCAGCCTTCTTACCAGCAAAGGCGGTACTGAGTACCTCATTGACCTCTTGCACCGAAAGTCCGTAGTTGGCCAAACGCACACGGTCGTAAGTAACATTGATTTGCAGAAGTCCGCTTACTTTTTCGACCTGTGGGGCGGTAGCACCTTCTGTTTTCTGGATAAGTTGGCTTACTCTTTGGGCGTAGTGGGCGAGGGTATCCATGTTTTCTCCAAAGATTTTTATCGTTACATCCTGTCTGACACCTGTCATCAATTCGTTGAAACGCATTTGTATAGGCTGGCTTTTCTCAAAAAAGACCCCAGGAATATCCTTGAGCCGCTCAATGATGGCATCTCCTAATTCCTCATAGGAGCGACCACTTTTCCATTGGTCTTGGCTCTTGAGTACGATCACAATATCGGAGGCTTCCAGCGGCATAGGGTCGGTAGGTATTTCGGCAGAACCTGTTTTGCCTATCACCATTTTCACCTCGTCGAACTCACGAATCAGGCGAGAGGCCTGCATGGAAGTCTCCAAGCTCTGCTTCAGGGAAGTGCCCGGTGGCAGAATACATTCAAAAACAAAATCGCCTTCTTGTAGTTGTGGAATAAACTCACCTCCCATACGGCTGAAAATGCCTACCGCAAGAACGAACAGTACCACGGTACTGCCTATTATCCATCCCCTAAGGCGGATAGAACGGACAAAGAGCGGTTGGTAGTGACGGTAGAGCCACGCTATCATTCTCTCGGCAAAACTACGCTTGTCACTCACCTTTTTAGGCAAGAGCAAAGCACTCATGGCAGGGATATAGGTAAGAGAAAGAATCAACGCCCCTGAGATAGCGAAGACTACAGTCTGTGCCATAGGGCGGAACATCTTGCCCTCTACCCCTACCAAGGTGAGGATTGGGATATATACCATCAAGATAATAATCTCGCCAAAGGCAGCACTACTGCGTATCTTGGACGCAGAATGATACACTTCATCGTCCATTTGCGCTTGGGTAAGTGGTTGTCGGTTTTTACGGATAGCTAAATGGTGCATCACTGCTTCTACCACAATAACCGACCCATCAACGATAATTCCGAAGTCTATTGCCCCCAAGCTCATCAGGTTCGCACTTACCCCAAAGAGGTTCATCATTCCTAAGGCAAAGAGCAAAGAAAGTGGAATGGCAGTAGCTACAATCAGTCCTGCTCTCAAGTTGCCTAAGAAGAGTACCAAAACGAAGATGACAATCAGTGCCCCCTCTAAGAGGTTTTTCTCTACCGTGTGAATAGCGCGTTGCACTAGGTCGGTGCGGTCTAAGAAAGGTTCTATTACTACATCGTCAGGCAAGGATTGTTGTATAGTGGGTAGTTTTTCTTTAATACGGCTAACTACCTCGTGGCTGTTTTCACCTTTGAGCATCATCACCACGCCCCCAACGGCATCTACTTCGCCATTGTAGGTAAGAGCTCCATAACGAATGGCACTCCCTAAGCGTACCTCGGCTACATGCTTGATAAAGAGGGGAGGGGTGTGCTTGCCTACGGCTATATTGCCTATGTCTTCAAGGGAGCGAGCCATGCCTATTCCTCGGATAAAGTAGGCATTGGGGCGCTTGTCGATATAGGCACCTCCTGTATTTTGGTTGTTCTGCTCCAAAGCAGTGAAAATATCACTGACACTCACCCCCATGGCACGGAGGCGATCGGGGTCTATAACCACCTCATACTGCTTGAGTTCGCCTCCAAAGCTGTTGATTTCGGCTATTCCTTTGGTACCATAGAGTTGGCGAGCCACGATCCAGTCCTGCATGGTGCGGAGGTCTTTGGCGGAATATTTGTTTTTGCTCTGTTCCGTAGGGCGAATGATATACTGATATACCTCCCCCAGTCCGGTACTCACGGGTGAGAGTTCGGGCGAGCCTATGCCTTGAGGGATTTGTTCCTGTGCCTCCTTGAGCTTTTCATTGACTAGCTGGCGGGCAAAGTAGATGTCCATATCCTCGCTAAAGACGGCTGTGATGACCGAGAGGCCAAAGCGAGAAATACTGCGTGTTTCCTCCAGCCCAGGAATATTGGCGATGGCTTGCTCAATAGGAAAAGTAACCAGTTGCTCTACCTCTTGTGAGGCCAAAGTAGGGGTAGAGGTGATGATTTGTACTTGGTTGTTAGTAATATCTGGAACGGCATCAATGGGGAGCCTTGTAGCACTCCATACGCCCCAAAAAATAAGCATAAGGGTCATGAATCCTACAAATAGCTTATTTTTGATGCTAAATAGTATGATTTTGTCTAACATTTCTAATAAGAATTAATGATTAGTTAATGACTAATGATGGGTGAGATGACTAATGAACAATCACTTGAGATGAAGAAAGAAAAGACTATATCTTGGGAGGAGTCCAGATATTCCCATAGTAGTTCGAAGACCATACGGTCAGGGGATAGCTATAGGAGGGAATGGTTGCGGTGGCTTGAGCAATGGTTAAGGCCTCATAAGTAGTGGGCGTGCTGATTACCATTTGGCAGCAAGTGCAAATGCAGAAAGGTGAACAGATATCCAAATGAAAATGAGAGTGTTCCCCAGTTGGGGCTGTTACAAATTCATAAGAAGCTGAAGACTCCTCACCTTCAAGCATATCCGTACAGGGCAGCCCAGTGAGTGCCAACAGATATAAGCTAAGTATGAAGGTGAAAAATCTCATATTGGGGGCAAAAATAGTAAAATAATGACATATAGCAATCAATCAATGATAATTTTTTTGCTAATTCCCAAATTTGCTAATTACCTCATACGCCCTACCAATAGGAATTTCGGTCTCACCAATGCAAACAAATTGGTGGGTGTACGAACTGATGTGCTGTACATTCACCACGCAACTCTTATTAACGCGTACAAATAACGCAGAAGGTAGTTGGCTGTGTATATTCTTAAGGTTAATCCACGTAATGTATTTATCGGTAAAAGTGTGGATAATTACGTAGTCTTTCAGTGCCTCTATATAGAGGATATCACTGTGAGCGATGCGGTAATTCCGCCTGTTAGCACGAATGTTAATATATTGTGTGTCAGTAGACTCAAAATCTGTTTTCTGCTGAGTGAGCAATTGGTGGTAACTCTCAGCTTTGGCAACAGCTTTCTTAAAACGTTCAGGGGTGATAGGCTTTACCAAATAGTCCAGTGCATCTACCTCGTAGCTATCTAAAGCATACTGGCTGTAGGCGGTGGTAAATATCACCAAAGTCTGTTCGGGCAAGGTTCTAGCGAACTCCAAGCCGTTTACCCCTGGCATCTCTATATCTAAAAAAAGTAAATGTACTTCGTTTTTCTTCAGAAAGTCCGCTATGCCCGCTGTATTTTTAAACGAACCCAAGAGCTTTAACTGGCTATACTGCCTAATAAGGCGCTCCATACCAATACGTGCCAAAGGTTCATCATCTACTATCAAACAATTCATAGTTGCAAAGCTAAAGTTACTATATATTCTTGGGCTAAAGCTTCTTGCGAAAGCTCAAAATGGTCTCCATAGAGCAGTTCCAATCGCCGATTTAGGTTGGGTAAGCCTATTCCACTACACTTGTGTTTGCGATGAGGCTCTGAAGGTACCGAATTGCGCACCGAAAAGTGCAACCAACCCTCTTTATTTTCACATTTCATATAGATATACGTAGGGGCAAGGCTATCAGTACTGTGTTTTACAGCATTTTCTGCTAATATCAGCAATATGTTAGGAGGAAGTTGTATCCCTTGTAGATTCTTTTCATTGTATGTAAGCTCATAAGTAAAATCATCACGACGCATTGCTTCCAAAGAGAGATAATCGTTTAAAAAACGCAGTTCCGACAAAAGGAAAACCCGCTCCTCGTGCGACTGATAGAGCAAATGCCGTAGGAAATCAGATAGTTTTACAAGGGTATACGAGGCTTTTTCAGGGTCTATATGCACCAATATATTAATGCTGTTGAGCATATTGAACAAAAAGTGTGGTTGTATTTGGCTTTTTAGGGCTTGTAGTTCACTCTCGGCGGCTTGTCGCTCTAATTCCTGCATCTTTTCGTTGTTTTTTATCCACGATTGAAATATTTTTAAGAAAGTAGAGGTCATTATAAAGGGCAACAAGCTCAACAGTGAAAAGATAAATAGGGTAGGGATAGGCAAAGCCATCGCCTTTTTAAGGTCTTCACTAATGATGTACTCTCTCCATATTACGCTGTTTAGGTAGTAGGTAAGCACCTGAAAAACAAAGAGTACGCCCACAAGACTGATAGCATAGTTAATGAGCTTGCCTCTAAATAAAAACTGCGGAATGAGTACATACAGGTTTAGGTAAAAAGCGATGGTGATAACTAACCATCTTTCTATCCAGTCCAGATGGTCAAAAATCCCCTTATAGGCGCCCCATTCTTTGGTCGTCAGAAAGAACAGAAGCAATAAGCAACAAGCAGTTATATGCCGATAAATGCGGTATCTATCAGCTATAAAAAACTGCAAAAAGAAGTTGTTCTTCAAAAATATGTTAGGATTCTCAGTACTCATTGTCAATTACTTAATCGTGATTCCCGCTGCAAAGTACAACGCAGGCAAAAATACACTCGAGCGCGCACTACCGTCTTCATTTTTAGCTTCAGAAGCAAACATCGCACTGAGGGTACGTTCTCTATAACGTCCCGAACGGATAAAACTACCGCCAAAAGTCACCGGAATGCTTATATGCTTACCCAGTTTAAACTCAGGTTCTAATCCTACAAAAAAAGTTTGCGAAGAGAACATTTCTTTTTGTCCGTTGCGTCTTAGGTATGCCGAATAACCTCCTATATTAGCTACTAATTTCAAGCTGAGGTTTTCGCTATAATCATAACCAAAAGCTACTTTCGTACCGTCAAGTAGATTGATATCTATAGTGAATTTATCAGAAAAACCTCCTTTGTATTTCAAATAAAGGGCAGGAAACACCATAGGATAACCAAAACTGTTGTTAAGAGCCACGCCACCTCCTATTTCAAGGTTAGGTCTCCAATGCCATATAAACACCAAAGCCCCATTAGCCAAAACATTTTCGTCTATGCGGATAGCCGACAGTCTATTTTCAGGGGTATAGCTTCCTATACCCAGAGCCATCAACATAGACCAACGCTCTTTCAACGGACGTAAGTGAAGCACGGTTGCTCCCAAGTTCATCACTTGCGAAGGCAGTTCTTTCCCTATAGGAAAATTATGATTGTCCATCTTTACGAAAGTACCGCTAAGAGCCACGCCCCAAATGGTAGCACGCTTATAAGGGTCATCTTCAG
>NZ_KN390004.1:36579-37176 GCF_000213295.2 Capnocytophaga sp. oral taxon 329 str. F0087 | reverse complement strand
AGTCCACAAAACAAAAAAAGGCTACTCATTTTTTGAGAGCCTTTTTTTGTGTTTAATAAGTAATAATTAACCTCTGAAAATCAAATACTTCTATAAAAAACAGCTTCTTTATTCAATTGTTTTTTCATTTATTAATTGCTATTTGATAATTATTTACTACTTTTGCGAGATTTTAAAAGCTAAAAACAAGAAGTTATGTTAGGATTACAAACGGCTATGGGGATAGCTACACAAACTAATAATGCTGCCCCTGAAGTACAAGAAAAAACACTTTCTATAATGGATATGATTATAGACGGTGGCACGGGTAATATTATCATTATCGGGGTTCTCTTCCTGATGTTGGGTGTGGCACTCTACATCTATTTCGAACGCACATTTGCTATCAAAGCAGCTTCGCAAGTAGATAAAACTTTTATGTACAAAATACGCGATTGTATAGCAGCAGGTCGATTAGATGCTGCTAAAATGCTATGTGTGCAATCAAACACACCTGTAGCACGCCTTATAGAAAAAGGAGTATCACGCATCGGGAAACCGCTTGAAGATATCAACAAAGCTATTGAAAATGCAGGTACTTTAGAGGTGTATAAGTTA
>NZ_KN390004.1:6856-35913 GCF_000213295.2 Capnocytophaga sp. oral taxon 329 str. F0087 | reverse complement strand
TATAAGTTAGAGAAAAATACAGCTATCTTGGCTACTATTGCAGGAGCTGGCCCAATGATAGGCTTCTTGGGTACGGTAGTAGGTATGATTATGTCATTTCACGAAATGGCTACCGCTGGTGGGCAAGCTGAGATGGGGGCTTTAGCAGGAGGTATCTATACGGCTATGGCCACTACAGTAGCGGGACTTATAGTAGGTATCATAGCCTATGTGGGGTACAACCATTTAGTGGTAAAAACCGATAAAATAGTTCACCAAATGGAAGCTAATGCAGTAGAGTTCTTAGATTTGCTCAACGAACCTCTTTAGTCTGCTAGTTGCTTAATTAAAGAAAAAGTTATGAAATTAAAAGGTAGAAATAAAATCAGCCCAGAGTTCAGTATGTCGTCTATGACCGATATAGTGTTCTTGCTTTTGGTATTTTTTATGATTACAGCTAATAGCCCTAATGCATTAGACTTATTATTACCAAAAGCAAAGGGTAAATCAACTAATACACAGAATGTTTCGGTAAGTATTGATAAAAATTTGAATTATTTTATTGATAAAAGACCTATTTCTGTTACCAATTTAGATAGCGAACTTAGGTCGGCTCTAAATGGGGTAGAAAACCCTACTATTATCTTACGAGTAGAGGAAAGTGTGCCAATAGAAAATGCCGTAAATGTAATGGATATAGCCAACCAAAATCAGTATAAAGTAATTTTGGCAGTACGCCCAAAATAGATGAAAAATTATGAGTTTATTAGATACCACACATAAGCGCAAGTCGCTGGTACTCACTACCGCTGTGATGAGCATAGTGGTGCTATTGCTCTTCTTTGCGGGAATGACTTATTTAGACCCTCCGCCAGAGAGTGGAGTAGAGGTGATATATGGGGTAGATGTTACGGGTATGGGGGAACGTACAACGCCTCCTAGTGCTGCCCAACAAGTAGAGACCCAAACGCCTCCTGAATCGGTGCCAGAAGAAACAACTTCTACAGAGGTGAAAGAGAATCTTTTAGCCCAAGATAATGACGAAACAGTAGCAATAGCCGAAGCGCCTAAAAAACAAGAAAAAAAGAAAGAAACTCCTAAAACAGAAACTCCTAAGCCTGACCCTAAACCTTCGCGTGAAACCTCTGAAGCACTTTCAAGTATATTGGGGGCTGCTAATGCAGGGGGTAGTGGTACTGCAGGACAAGGTGACGGACAGCGACCTGGTTACCAAGGACAAATAGATGGTAGTCAGTATGCCGACTCCTACTATGGTGCAGGAGGTGGTGGCTCCTCTGGCAAAGGTTGGGGACTGAAAGGGCGCAGTATTGCTACCCAAGGGAAGGTTGTACAAGATTGCAATGAGGAAGGACGTGTAGTAGTACAGATAGAAGTAGATCGTAGTGGTAAAGTAGTAAAAGCTACGGCTGGCGTAAAGGGTACCACTAACTCAGCTCAGTGTCTGTTAGACGCTGCTCGCAAGACGGCCTATAAACACAGCTGGAATCCTGATGAAAATGCTCCTGCCCGTCAAGTAGGCTTCATAGTGATCAACTTCAAATTAGGAGAGTAAGAATGAACTATCAAGAAACATTATCGTGGATGTTCAATCAGTTACCAATGTTTCAAACACAAGGAAAAACTGCTCTGAACAATAAATTAGACAGAACAATTGCTTTTGCCTCAGTATTAGGAAATCCCGAAAAGAAATTCAAAACCTTACATATAGCTGGTACTAATGGCAAAGGGTCATCGAGTAGTATGCTCGCTTCTATACTGCAAGAGGCTGGTTATAAAGTAGGGCTTTACACTTCTCCTCATCTCAAAGATTTCAGAGAGCGCATCAAAATAAATGGTGTAGAAATTCCTGAGGAACGTGTAGTGAGTTTTATTGCTGCCCATAAAGATTTTCTAGCCACTCATCACCTCTCTTTCTTTGAAATGACAGTAGGTTTGGCTTTTGATTATTTCGCTGAAGAAAAAGTTGATATAGGGGTAATAGAAGTGGGCTTAGGGGGGCGTTTTGATTCTACTAATATCATCACTCCGGAAGTGTCGCTTATCACCAATATTTCTAAAGATCATACCGATATATTAGGTAATACCCTACCTGAAATCGCTTTTGAAAAGGCAGGTATTATCAAGAAAAATACCCCTGTAGTGATTAGTGAATATCAAGAAGAGACAGCCCCTGTATTTATTAAGCGAGCAAAAGAAGACAAGGCTCCTATAGTTTTCGCTAATGAACTGACCACTAACCTCACTACCGATTTGCAAGGTATTTATCAAGAGAAAAACATCAAAGGTGTAATAGCTGTAATTGATTTTTTAAAACATCAGGGTTGGGATATCAGCGATGAAAACCTCAAAAACGGCTTGCTAAATGTAGTGAAGAATACCCATCTCAAAGGGCGTTGGCAAACTCTTAGTACTCACCCAACTGTCGTATGCGACACAGGGCATAATATTGGCGGACTCACTTATGTAATGGAGCAGCTGAAAAAGCAAACTTATACACAGCTACATATAGTAATAGGTTTTGTAAAAGAAAAAGATGTAAAGGCTGTTTTAGACCTTTTTCCTAAAGAAGCACATTATTACTTCTGTAGTCCGAATATCAAGCGTGGATTGGCTGTAGAGATATTGAAAGAAATTGCCACTGCTAAAAGGTTGAAAGGGGAGGCTTACTCTTCAGTACAAGAAGCAGTATCTGCAGCTAAAGCAAAGGCACAACCTACTGATTTTATTTTTATAGGGGGGAGTACCTTTGTAGTTAGTGAATTAGCTGATTTGTAAATTTGCTAATTTGCTAATTCTTTTTTTTATTAAATAGCTAATTTTTTTAAACCTATGAATACAATTGTTATAAACCCTTATTACACCCTTATTATTGCTACTCTTGTGCTATTGGTAGGACGCTTATTGGTAGGGAAAATAAAGATACTTCAAAACTTCAATATTCCTGAGCCAGTGGCTGGCGGACTATTAGCTGCTATTATTATCTTTTTGCTGTATCTTAAATACGAAATTTCATTAGAGTTTAGCACTAATTTGCAAGAGGCTTTTATGCTGTTTTTCTTTTCTTCAATAGGGCTCAGTGCTGATTTTTCTCGATTAAAAGCAGGAGGTAAAGGGCTGATTTTCTTTCTGGGGGTAGTGGCTCTTTTTATAGTAGTACAAAACTCAGTAGGAGTAGGGTTGGCAAGTGCATTGGGGCAAAATCCTATTATGGGCTTGATAACAGGTTCTATCACCCTGACCGGTGGACACGGTACGGCAGGTGCGTGGGGTAAGATATTAGAGACAGACTATGGTATTAAAGGGGCAACGAGTCTTGGTATGGCTTCAGCTACCTTTGGTTTGGTACTCGGTGGACTTATAGGAGGTCCTGTCGCACGAAAATTAGTCAATAATATGGGGAGAAAACCTATAACTGATAAAGCTACTGATAATGTAGTAGATACTGTAGTTGAAGTGTTTGAAAATGCAGGTAAGCAGCGTCTTATCACTTCAAAATCAGCTATAGAGACAATGGCTCTTTTTGCTGCTTGTCTATCGTTTTCAGCTATAATGGTTTCTCCTACAGTAACAGCTTACTTACCTGAAAAATTTACTATTCCACAGTTTGTATGGGCTTTATTCTTCGGGGTACTTCTGCGCAATGTACTTACCAATGCTTTCAAAGTAAATATGTTTGACCGAGCTATAGATGTGTTTGGCAATGCCTCACTAAGTCTCTTTTTAGGAATTGCTCTTTTAAACCTAAAACTTTGGACGTTGTTAGATATAGCTGTGCCAATGCTTATCATTTTAGCGGTACAAACCTTTGTAATGTGTACTTATGCTTATTTTGTAACTTTCCGCTTAATGGGGTCTGATTATGATGCAGCAGTACTCTGTGCAGGGCATTGTGGTTTCGGCTTAGGAGCTACCCCTACGGCAGTGGCTAATATGCAATCGGTTACTGAGCGTTTTGGGCCTTCCCATAAAGCCTTTCTAATCGTACCGATGGTAGGGGCTTTCTTTATAGACTTTATCAACGTCTTTATTTTAACTACTTTTATAGGTTTTTTAGGATAGAAAACAAAAAAAAATCATATTTTATTTTCTTATTAATATAATCTTTTGTACTTTTACCGCCTGAATAATTAATTACTAATATTTGTATGGATAAAATGATGTTATATCTACCGTTAGCCCTTGCTATTCTGGGGCTTATCTTTATGATTACAAAGGCTTTGTGGGTAAACAAGCAAACCACAGGCAACGAACGAATGCAAAGCATCTCTAAAAGTATCAAAGAAGGTGCAATGGCATTTCTTAATGCTGAATACCGTATTTTAGGTATTTTTGTGGTAATAGCCGCTATAGCCTTATTTATTGTTTCGCGTATGGTGGAGACTTCTCACTGGCTTATCGTAGTAGCTTTTGTGTGTGGAGCGTTTTTCTCTGCCTTAGCAGGAAACATAGGTATGCGTATTGCTACCAACTCTAATGTGCGTACTACTGAAGCTGCACGCACTAGTTTGCCAAAAGCCTTAAAAGTGTCATTTGGAGGTGGTACTGTAATGGGATTAGGAGTAGCAGGTTTAGCTGTATTAGGTTTGAGCTTGTTCTTCATCCTCTTTGTAAACACCTTTATAGAAGGTGGTAAACCTTTTTATGATGAAATGACTCTTGTTCTTGAAGCTTTGGCTGGTTTCTCATTAGGAGCTGAGTCTATTGCCCTTTTTGCTCGTGTGGGAGGTGGTATTTATACTAAAGCCGCTGACGTTGGAGCTGACCTTGTAGGAAAAGTAGAAGCAGGTATCCCAGAAGATGACCCTCGTAACCCTGCCACTATCGCTGATAACGTAGGTGATAACGTAGGTGACGTAGCTGGTATGGGGGCTGACCTATTTGGTTCATATGTGGCTACAGTACTTGCCTCAATGGTATTGGGTAACTACGTAATCAAAGATATGGCGATGAGTAATGGAGGTGCCTTTACAGACAACTTCGGCAATATGGGGCCTATACTTTTACCTTTGGTAATCGCAGGGGTAGGTATTGTAGCTTCTATCATAGGTACTTTCTTTGTAGGTATCAAAAATAATGAAGCTAAAGAAAAACAAGTACAAAGTTCGCTAAACACTGGTAACTATGTAGCTTTAGGGCTTACTTTGGTAGCTTGTTTCTTCTTAATTAAATATATGCTTCCTGAAACTATTCAGATGAGTTTCTTTGGAGAAGGTGT
The DNA here is from genome assembly GCF_000213295.2 of Capnocytophaga sp. oral taxon 329 str. F0087. NCBI lineage: Bacteria > Pseudomonadati > Bacteroidota > Flavobacteriia > Flavobacteriales > Flavobacteriaceae > Capnocytophaga > Capnocytophaga sp. oral taxon 329. The sequence goes on along the minus strand of NZ_KN390004.1, from coordinate 30,698 downwards.
AAAGAGTATTCCAAGTATTAATGTATTCTATGCTACTATCGTAGGTTTAGCCGTAGGGTTACTTATTTCTACTATTACTGAATACTTTACTGCTTTAGGTAAAAAACCAGTGTTGAACATTGTGCGCAACTCTTCTACTGGTGCTGCTACTAACATTATAGCAGGTTTAGCTACCGGTATGAAATCAACCTTTGGTTCTGTATTGCTTTTTGCAGTAGCTATCTGGGGGTCTTATGCCTTAGCAGGTTTCTATGGGGTTGCGATTGCAGCTTCAGCAATGATGGCTACTACTGCTATGCAATTGGCTATTGATGCTTTCGGGCCTATTGCTGATAATGCAGGAGGGGTAGCTGAAATGAGTGAACTGCCAAAAGAAGTACGCCAACGTACCGATATTTTAGACTCAGTAGGTAATACTACCGCTGCTGTAGGTAAAGGCTTTGCAATTGCTTCTGCAGCTCTTACTGCCTTAGCATTGTTTGCTGCTTATGTTACCTTTACAGGTATTGATGGTATTAACATCTTCAAAGCTGATGTATTAGCAGCCTTGTTTATTGGAGGTATGATTCCTGTAATTTTCTCAGCTTTAGCTATGCAATCAGTAGGAAAAGCGGCTATGGATATGGTGAACGAAGTGCGTCGTCAGTTCCGTGAAATTCCTGGCATTATGGAAGGAAAAGGTACCCCAGAGTACGGTAGATGCGTGGATATTTCTACTAAAGCTGCTTTGCGCGAAATGATGTTGCCTGGTGCAATTACTATTATTACCCCTATCATTATCGGTTTTGTAATGGGAGCTGAAGCTTTAGGAGCTTATATGGCTGGTGTAGCTGTATCAGGTGTAGTATGGGCAATCTTCCAAAATAACGCTGGTGGTGCTTGGGATAACGCTAAGAAATCATTTGAAGCAGGGGTAGAAATCAACGGACAAATGACTTATAAAGGTTCTGACGCTCATAAAGCAGCTGTAACTGGTGATACTGTAGGTGACCCATTCAAAGATACTTCAGGACCTTCAATGAATATCCTTATTAAACTTACTTGCTTAGTGGGCTTGGTTATCGCTCCTATCTTGGGCGGACATACCGCTGATGCTAACGGAATGCCTGTAGAAGCTCAAATACGTCAAGGAGAGGCTGAAACCGATATGATACCATTAGAACCTGCTATAGAAGTAGTAGAGGGAGTATTAAACGCTGATGGTAACTTTGAATACAATGTAGGTGATTTATTTCAATTGAATCTTTTTGACAATACAATGTTAGAAGTAGGTGAAAATTCATCTGAGGCTCGCCTTGTAAAATTGTTAGAAGATAAAAACCTTACTACTTCAGAACAATTCAAAGATAATTGGATTACTTTGGATAGAACTTACTTCAAAACAGGTAATGATGAGCTTACTGAAGGTTCAGAACAACAATTAAAAAATATTGTAGCTATATTGAAAGCTTATCCTAAGGCTGCTATCCGTTTAGGGGGGTATACTGATAATACTGGTAGTGCCGAAGGTAACTTAAAACTTTCTGAAAGACGTGCTAATTCAGTACTAAACAAATTAGTAGCATTAGGTGCTAACAAAGCACAGTTGAGCGCTCAAGGTTATGGAGCAGAGCATCCAATATGTCCTGCTAACGATACCGATGAATGCAAAGCTAAAAACAGACGTATAGATGTACGTTTAACAGCTAAGTAATAATATTTTAGTTAAATATATAAAGGGGGCGGATTGATAAAATTCGCCCTTCTTTTTAAAACCAACAGACTATGAAAAAAAAAACTCTTTTCAGTGCTACTACTTACTGCTTTAGTAGGCTGTAACCCTTCTGAAAACCAAAAGAAAATGACAGAAAATATAGATAATAATCCACTACTTATAGAAAGCACCTTGCTATACGGAGCACCAGACTTCTCAAAGATAAAAGACGAGCATTATCGTCCTGCTCTTCTTAAAGGGATGGCTTTGCAAAATGAACGTATAGCGGCTATCACAAGTAATAAAGAAGCCCCTACTTTTGAAAATACCATCGTTGCTTTAGAAAAAAGTGGAGTGGAATTAGAACGTGCCTCAGCTGTATTCAACGCTCTAACAGAAGCACATACTAATGACACACTGAAAGTATTGCAAAAAGAGCTCTCTCCTAAGTTTGCAGAGCACGCTGATGGCATTCACTTAAACGAAAAGCTTTTTGCACGTATTAAAGCCTTATATGATAAACGTGAGAGCTTGCGATTAGATGCTGAATCGCTTAAATTGTTAGAAAATTACTATGAAGATTTTGTAGTAGCAGGGGCTAATCTATCCACTACTGATAAAGAAACCCTTAAAAAATACAACAGCGAGTTGGCTTCTTTAGAAACTGATTTCAACCAAACGCTTTTAGAAGGGTCATTAGCAGCAGCACAAACTATCAATGGTCAGAAAGTAGCGATTGTAAATACTACTCAGCAACCGCTTCTTAGCGAATTAGCAGACCGCAATCAGCGCAAACAACTATTTGAAGCTGCTTGGAATCGCACCGATGGAGGCGCTCATAATACTAACGACATTTTAAAACGCATTGCCTTACTTCGTGCTAAAAAAGCAGAGCTTTTAGGCTTTAAAAACTATGCAGAATGGAGTTTGCAACGCACTATGGCAAAAACACCTACTGCTATTGTCCAGTTTTTTAAAGATTTAGTGCCTGCTTCAGTAGGTAAAGCTAAAGCTGAAGCTAAAGAGATACAAGCACAAATTGCTAAGACAGGAGGTAATTTCAGCTTAGAACCTTATGATTGGAACTTCTATGCTGAGCAAGTGCGTAAAGCTAAATACGATCTTGATGAGAACGAAATAAAACCATACTTCGAGTTGAAGAATGCTCTTGAGAATGGAGTGTTTTATGCGGCTACTAAGCTTTATGGTATCACTTTTAAAGAACGTAAAGATATACCTGTATACCACCCCGATGTATTAGTATATGAGCTTTTTGAAGAAGATGGCACTCCATTAGGGCTTTTCTATGGTGATTTTTTTGCTCGCGAAAGCAAACGTGGTGGGGCTTGGATGAGCAATTTTGTAAATCAATCGAAGTTATTAGGTACTAAACCTGTTATTTATAATGTATGCAACTATGTGAAGCCTACTGATGGCAAACCTGCTTTGCTTACTTATGATGAGCTTACTACTCTTTTCCACGAGTTCGGACATGCTTTGCATGGTTTCTTTGCTAATCAGCAGTATGCAAGTCTTTCAGGAACAGCAGTAGCACGCGATTTTGTAGAGTTTCCTTCACAATTCAATGAACATTGGGCTTTATATCCTGATATTCTTAAGAATTATGCGATACACTATCAAACTAAACAACCTATTCCGCAAGCTCTTATTGATAAAATAAAGAAAGCGAGTACTTTCAATGAGGGGTATGCTTTTACTGAAGTATTAGCAGCCGCTAATTTAGACCTACAATGGCATACAATCCCTGCAGATACTATTATTAATAATGTAAATGATTTTGAGAAGACAGCTCTTGAGAAGACCGGTTTATGGGTGAAAGAAGTACCGCCAAGATACCGCTCTTCTTACTTTGCTCATATCTTTGGAGGTGGTTATGGTGCAGGCTATTACTCTTACCAGTGGACAGAAATGCTTTGTCACGATGCCTATCAATGGTTTGAAGAAAACGAAGGACTTACTCGTGCTAATGGACAACGTTTTAGAGAGTTAATTCTATCTAAAGGCAATACAATGGATTACGAAAAAATGTATCTCAATTTCAGAGGAAAAGCCCCTGCTATTGAACCCTTACTCAAAGCACGTGGACTAAAGTAATTCAAATATCATAAAAAACTGTCCTAAGAAGTTTAAGCAAAATTCTTCTTAGGACAGCTTTTCTATGTTTATTCTTGCCATTTCCTCGCATTGATGCCGTCTAATAGTGGTTGAAAACTATCAGCAAGGTCAAACTGAGTGCCTATAGCATCAAAAATAGCATCTTGGGTCAGAACCCATTGCGGTACCTCATCTGGTATTTTACCGTTATTACTGTCGAAATAATCTTCTCGCCATTGTGGACTGTCATAATATGCCTCTAAGGCCTCATATTCTGGCTGTATAGCGTTCCACTCTTCTAAAAGAGCTTCAGCATTAGTAAGAATGCCTTCTAATCGCAAGAGGATATCATTCATTTTACTGATATTTTCGTATCGTTTATTCATTTTTTTGTTTTTTGCTTATATATCACTTCTAACTTATTCTTTCTTAAAAATTAAATTTCAGGAAAAATAATCTCTTTAGGAATGAAAGTATAGTCTTCTTTATTGATAACTTGAACTTCTTTTAAGTAATTTTCTTTAGGAAACTTAAAACAATAAGGTTTGTCTCTCAAAAAATCCCATTGAACAATAGCTTCTGAATGTGTTACCTTAATTGTTGCCCATCCTCCATCGTCTGCAACACCACAAGCACAAGTAAACAATAGATATTCACCACTTTGTAAACTACTTTTGTATAATTCAGTGGGGACTATCAGTATATCTTCAAAATCAGGATAAGTAGCTATATATCCTCATCGTCAATGAAAAGCTGTAGATAACTACAATTTTCAAAACGAATACTATCGCGAATAAGGTATTCGTCTTCTTTTAGTGTAACTACATTGATTTTGAGTCTATTCATTTCTATTTTTCAGTAAATGTACATTCTGATATACCTTTCTTATCTCGTCTCTTACTTCCATTAGAGCAAAGCCCAACAGATTCTTGCCACGCCACGAGGCGATGTTATGTGCTTTCTCGTTGTCTTTCCCTAAGCCTATCCTCCAAATGGTATCCATCGGACTCGCTTCTACCAGTATTTTATCGCCTGTAGAAAGCAAAAAGTCCATCATTTTCTTATTCTGAGTGAATTTGTAATAATTCCCATTGAGCACAATACTATATTTGGCTTTATCCCACACCTCATCGTTAAAATTTCGCACTTTCCTACCTAAGATCCTCATCAGTTTAGGGTCGGACGTGTTCATTATTTCCTCCCTCACTTGTTCATCGTCAAACAAACGCGCTTTTTCAGCCATCATATACTGCTCAGCACAGTAATACTCATCACCATCTACAGAAAAAGGTGAGGGTTGCCATTGTGAAAAACAAGATTCATCAACTACCTCTGCATTGGGCTTCCAAAAGAAAACAAACTTGAGCTTCTTTGCCGAATGGATAAAGAGTGCTATGGAGTACTTATAAGCGCCTTTAGGTTGCCAAACCGGAATTCCTTCGTAGTAATAATCCTCTTCGTCATCTATATCTTGCTCATCTTCTTCCCATCTATTGTAATGCCAAAAACAAGGATACGGAAAAAGTGCTTGGTATTCTTCTTGTTGTGTCGGGGTAAGGGTCTCATACCAGTCCCAAAACTCCCATTTATAACCTTCGCCAGCGCCCATACGCCAGCCTATCGTAAATTCAGTATAAGCAGGGAACGCAATCCACTGTGGTGCTATAGGTGTAAAAGAAAGTTTTCCCATAAATGATTTTTTTATAAATGATAATCTGCCATTGCTTCATAAAAATCAGCCTCATCAATAGCCATATTTTGGCATACCCACTTAGCAGCTTCTATATTGCTTACAGATGTTGCGCTAAGTTCTCCTAAAGGAAGCTCTCCTTCTGAGGTAATCAGATAAGTCTCACCGTTGTGCGTCTCAAAAGCAGGGGTACGGTACTCCATCTTCCTAATAGGGTTTTCATTAGCTTCTACTATATTGCTCAGGGCAGTATCCTCCTCGTTGTAAATCAATATTCCCCCTTTAGTAATAGCACTGATAAAAGCATCATACGCAGCAGGATTGTCTGTAGGGGCTATGTCGGTAATAAGAGCTACAATAGGGCGCAAGGCAGCACTTTGGGCATCGGCTTCTATAAGCACAAACTCTGTATCTGCCAAATGCACTTGTCGTCCTGCTATAGGTTGTTGCAAACAGTAACTTAAAGGTTTATTGTAGAAAGCCATAGTATGTAGCACACGCGCTAAGACTTCTTGTCTACCTTGTCCGCCCGCTATCACTACACGAGTTTTATCTTTGAAATATTCATATAAAAATTCAGTAGGTGATAGAAGTCTCAGCCCTAACTGTTGTGCTTGTAGTAGGTCGGGGTGATGCTCTGAAAGGTGCGGGTCTACCACTACACAATCAGTACTGCCTGACATTTCTTCAGGAAGGATAGTGATATGATGTTTATTACTGAGTTCTTTCATCAGTGGACGCAAATGTGTACTAGGAGCTACTATAAAATGTATATTCATAATTTGCTAATTTGTCTATGAGTTAATTTTAAATACTAAGGATTCTAAAGGGGCTATGTCTACACGCATATGCCCTTTACCGTTTTCAATATATAAGGTAGTTTCTTTTTTGCTGTATAATGCCTCAGTTAGGGGGTATTTGCCATCATTCAAAAACCAACTACCTAAGAGACAAGAAGGTAATTGCAAGTCAAAACCATAACTTTCGTGCTCATTAAAATTGGTTACTATTATCCATTGTTCGTCTTCATTACCTCTTGCAAAGCTATATACCTTATCATTGTAATAGATAGTATTTTGGCGATTATATTGGTGCAAATCGATATAAGAACCTGCTATTTTTAAGGTGAGTAAGCGTTGATAGAAATCGCGTAAAGCTCGCTCGGCATCCGAAAGCTGACCGCCATCAAAACGCTTGTCATTTACCCAACGTTGATGAGCAGGTACGCCTATATAATCAAAGATAGAGGTACGCGACGGACTGCCAAAGCCTGCCCATTCAGCGGCTCTTTCTCCTACTTCTTGACCAAAATATAACATCACTGGCGACTCGCTTATAAGGGTTGAAACTGTCATCGCAGGTTTAGCCTTTTCAGCATAGCCAGCAAATTCAGGAGAAGCAATGCGTTGCTCATCGTGGTTTTCTAAGAAGTGCAACATACGGTCTGAAATGTCAGCAAGTTCACGCTGTATAGGGGCAATAGCGTCAGTGGTATGCCCATAGCTGACAATAGCCCGCAGTGTATCGTATAGTTGTACTTTGTCGTATAGATAATCCATTTTGCCCAAGTGCAAGTAAGGGCGGTATTCATTGGGGTTGTATACCTCAGCCAACAAGAAAGCCTCTGGATTCTGATGTTTGATAGCCGAATTGAGGTAACTCCAAAACTCTACAGGTACCATTTCAGCCATATCATAACGGAATCCATCTACACCTTTAGCAAGCCAATACAAAGCGATATCTTTAAATTTTTGCCAAGTATTAGGCACTATTTGGTCTTGCCAAAAATGGTAATGTACCTCGGTATCTTCATTCTCAAAACCTATAGGCAGCGTAGCAAAATCCTTAGTACCATCAGGACGTACCCCATAGTTAAGTTTTACAGTTTCGTACCAATCGTTGCGGTCTGGTTTAGAAGCCCGCGCTCCATTGCCTGTCCATTTAGCAGGGAACTCGTGATACTCACCATAAATACCTTCAGGTAATTGAAAAGCCTCATTGGGGTTATAGTAAAAATTGTTGTTTACAGCATATTGTATACTTGTATCATCATCTTCACCAAAACCGCGTATTCCTTTAGGCTTAGCAATGCTTTCATAGCGCCGCGCTACGTGGTTAGGCACTATATCCATTATTACTTTTAGTCCGCATTGGTGAGTACGTGCTATAAGAGCTTCCCATTCTTCTAAGCGGTGTGTAGGGTCATCAGCAAGGTCAGGATTTACCGAGTAATAATCCTTTATAGCGTAAGGTGAACCGGCACGTCCTTTTACCACTGCGGGAAAGTCGTTGCTGATGCCATAAGCTGTATAGTCAGTAGTAAGGGCGTGGTGCAATACTCCTGTAAACCAGATATGTGTTGCTCCTAACTTTTTTATCTCCAACAGGGCTTTTTCAGTGAAGTCTGAGAATTTTCCCACACCATTTTCTTCCTTGGTGCCCCACGGTTTATTGGTAGTGTTAGTATTGCCAAAGAGTCTTGTAAGCACCTGATAAACTACTATTTTGTTGTTCATTTTTGTTTCTTTTCTAAGACCTTGCAAAGGTATGAAACAATTGCTAATTAACAAAAAAACTTTGCCAAAGGTATAGCAAAATTAACCTTTGGCAAAGTAAATATCCAATTTAACTAAAAGTATTATTCGTCAATCTGTAGTATAACTACTCTAACGATAAAGAGAGAAATGCCCATATATTTTTCGTCCGTCGCGCAACTCATCGTTTAGGTCTATAGTATACCAATAGTCTCCCGAAGGCATTGGTTTACCAGCATAGATACCGTCCCACGATTCTCCAGGTTTCAAGGTAGCCATACGTCTGCCATTGCGGTCGAATACGTGAACGAAAGCGTTAGGAAAATCTTCCATTTTTTTAGGGCGCCAACGGTCATTATCTCCATCTCCATTAGGGGTGAAATAGTTAGGTATATCTATATCGATATAAGGTACTTCTACTACTAAAGTGCGTATACAGTCTTTAGCATCTTTAGCTTTCACTTCTATGGTTTTGATGCGTACCCCTCCAGCTTCTATACGTTCAGGGTCAGTGTTTTTGATAGTATACACGGGATTATTACCCTGATTTTCACCGTTGAAGTAGTAAGTGTAGCCTGATAAAGGGTCAGTTACACCGCCTTTAGCAATAACTTCTATTACATTCAAATCGTCGTTAGGTACGCGCTCTAAAGTGAATTGAGGGAAGCGTGTAAGACTAAAATTGACTATTGAAGCAGGACATATAGGGCGACCAACTCCCATAGGCTTATAGTTAACTGTAAGCGTTTGGGTAAGTGTTTCAGCATCAAAGTCATCAATAAAGGCGATATTGCCAGCTGTACGGGTAAATAAACGTTCTGTTCCGTTGTTTAGATTATAACTTATCTTATCATAATCCACTACGTTGTTGTTAAACTTAACCACTAAGGTATGTACATATCCTTTGTTTGAGGTTGGGTCACAGTTAATTTCGTTCTCTACTGATTGTACAGCTACATCAGGTTCTTCATCAATAGTAAAAGGAGCTAAATGAGCTAATAGGCAGCCCTTACTATCTTGTATAGCGATTTCGTAATGAATATTATAAGAGGAAGCTAAATTGCCAAAAGTAACGGTTTCTCCTGCCTTTACACCTATTTTTCTATCTACCACTGTCTTTTTCTCGTGGTTGATGAGATAAATACGATAAAAACCAGAGCCTCCTGCTATATTCGATAAGGTTACACTACCGTTTTGACTGTCATCGCAGGCTTGAGAGTGCGATTTATTTACCTTAATATCTACAGTGATAGGTTTAGGCGCTATAATAGTGGTTTCTGTTATGGTAGCGATACAGTTCTTACTGTCCTCTACTAATAATTGGTAACTACCACTACTAAGGTTTTCTATATATCCTTTGCCATTAGTAACAGTTATGAGAGTATGTTCAGATGTTTTTTCTGTCTTTTTCTCTAATTTGTATTTATACGGAGGTACACCTCCACTTACTTGCACTTCAAATATAAGTTTGCCATCATTAGCATCGCCGCAAGAGGGTGCTATGGCTTCAGCATTGAGTTTGCTAAGAACGATGGGAGTGTATTCTTCAATAGTAACTGATCCCATAGCCTCACAGTTAGCAGCATCTTGTACGTGTGCATAGTAATAACCTGATTTTAGGTCAGAAAAGTTGAGAGTGATAGCATTCGCTCCTACACCTACATTTGTTTCACTGTATACAGTTCCTGTGCGTTTGTGGGTGAGGGTGATAGTATAAGGAGAGACACCTCCACTCACTTGTACGATAGCGGCTCCTTTAGCATCCTCACAATTGGCTGAGGCTTGTACTGTAGTAGCAAGTTTGAGAGCAGCAGGTGGTTCTGGCATTATTACTTTTCCATAGAGCTTACAGCCTGTCTCTGCTACAGTCACTTCTATTTGGTAAGAACCTGCTGAAAGGCGAATCATAGCACTACCATTAGTTGAAGTACCTGTTACTACTGAGTTAGCGGTTATGCGATAATCAAAAGCACTCACTTTAGTAGCAGAAGCCTCTTTATTCTGTATGCTGAGGGTAAGCAATCCTTTGCCAGACGAACAAGTGGCTTTTACAGGTGTTCCTACCACTAACCTATAGTCTTCTGCCACTGACTTCACTTCATAATCTTCACCTATACTACATTGGGTTTGTTCATTCAATACCTCTATATAATACTTACCAACACCTAAGGCTTCAGTTCCATTAAGCTCCAAAGCAATATCATCGAGGCGTATCTCTCTTCTGTATTTTTTATCTTCACTTGTGATGATATATCTTAGCCATGTTCCTTTTACGTACTGAGGAGTTACAGCTACCTTTACAAGTACCTCTTCTTTGCGCTCACAAGTAGCTTTTTTTAGAGTCTCAAAGCTAATGTTTTTAAGTACAAAAGAAGGTTGAACAGTTACAGAAGTAGTCCCCTCATAACGACTACAGCCAGCAGCGTCTTGAACTTCTATGGTATAACTACCAGCAGTTACTCCTGTAAAAGTATAAACAGAAGAATTAAGCGTTTGGGTAAGTTCATTTTTAGTGTTTTGATGTACTAATCGTACCTTATAAGGAGCTTGTCCTCCTGATATATGCAAAGCTATCTCACCATTCTCTTGCGTACAATCCTTGCTGTATAGAGGGGTAGCGGTTACTTGTATAGCAGTAGGCGGTTCAGGCATTAGTACTTTATCATAAAGCTTACAGCCAGTTTCAGCTACAGTTACTTCTATTTGGTAGAATCCAGCAGGCAACTGAAGGGTTGTGCTATTATCAGTTGTAGTACCTGTTACTACAGTACTACCCGCTGTTAGACGATAGCTGAACCCACTTATTTTAGCTAAAGTACCTTCTTTAGGTATAACACTAAGGGTGAGTTGTCCTTTATCTGAAGCACAAGTGGCTTTTACAGGAGTTCCTACCACTAACCTATAGTCTTCTGCAACAGACTTCACTTCATAATCTTCACCTATTCTACATTTGGTTTGTTCATTCAATACCTCTATATGATACTTACCAACACCTAGGGCTTCAGTTCCATTAAGTTGTAAAGAGGTATCATCAAGGCGTATCTCTTTTCTGTATTTTTTATCTTCACTTGTGATGATATATTTTAGCCACGTTCCTTTTACGTATTCAGGAGTTACAGCTACTTTTACAAGTACCTCTTCTTTGCGCTCACAAGTAGCTTTTTTCAGAGTTTCGAAGCTAATGTTTTTAAGTACAAAAGAAGGTTGAACAGTTACAGAGGTAGTCCCCTCGTAACGACTACAGCCAGCAGCATCTTGAACTTCTATGGTATAATTACCAGCAGTTACTCCTGTAAAAGTATAAACAGAAGAATTAAGCGTTTGGGTAAGTTCATTTTTAGTGGTTTGATGTACTAATCGCACCTTATAAGGAGCTTGCCCTCCTGATATATGCAAAGCTATCTCACCATTCTCTTGCGTACAATTTTTGCTGTATAGAGGGGTAGCGGTTACTTGTATAACAGTAGGCGGTTCTGGCATTAGTACTTTATCATAAAGCTTACAACCAGTTTCAGCTACAGTTACTTCTATTTGGTAGAAGCCTGCAGGCAACTGAAGGGCTGTGTTATTATCAGTTGTAGTACCTGTTACTACAGTACTACCTGCTGTTAGACGATAGCTGAACCCACTTATTTTAGCTAGAGTACCTTCTTTAGGTATAACACTAAGGGAGAGTTGTCCTTTATCTGTAGCACAAGTAGCTTTTGCGGCTCTAACATTTAGCTGTATAGGGGTAGGGACTTTCACCTCAAAACCTCCATCGGCATAGCAACCTTTTTCATCGCGTATAGTTATTTTGTAGCTGTCAGGCAATACATTTAGTACGAAAGTGTTGCCTTCAGTAAACTGTATAGGTTGCTCGGCTTGCTCATTGAGTTTATAATAATGCTTGCCCTGTCCGCGTTGTGCAAGGGTGATATGCACAGGTATTTTACCATCAGTTTGCACTTGGCAGAGTTGTGCTACAATAGAGGTTATAGAGAGGATAGGGTAGCGACGAATGGTAACAGTATCCGATACCACACATCCTCTAACAGGATCCATAGCGTAAATACGCCATATGCCCTCATCTAAGCTGATAAAAGTATTACCATTTGTGGTTCCTTTTTGCCAGCAAGGTACTCCGTCATAAGTAGGAGCTCCATCTATATTGTCATCTGCATAATCAGGCTTGCGAATATCAAAAGAATCACCACAAGGTTTGTGTCCCTCTTCTATCTTTTCGTAGCCATAGATATAGCTACCTTTTTCGCCTCCTGATACACGCAAGAGCACGCTGCCCTTATCACTACTCTTATTATTGCAGCCTATGTCTTGTTTTTCTAAAAGACTCATCTGCAAAAGAGCTTGTAGGTGCAAAGAGTATTCTTTGGGCGATTTAGGACAAGAAGTACTTGTAGCCACAAAGGTATAATTACCTGATGGCAAGTTAGGCAGCTCAATACGCTGATTTACATTGCGTGTTTGGGTTGCCGTAAATGTACCGCTGGCTTTTGATGCTTTATTAGCATCTAATAGCTGCCAGCTTATCTGCTCATTTTCTTTTACGCCCCAAGCGTATACATTCAAAATTTGTGCAGAACAATTTCCTTTATCTGGGAATACTTCCATCATAAATTCCCGACAAGGATTTTCGCGATCAATAGTAATGTTGTTAGGATCGGGTTGATTTATGTTTTTTTGGGAATAACCTACGACCCCTGCTGTTAATAACAGCCACATAGTAACTAATCTTTTTTTCATAAAATATTATCTCTCTTTCACGTTAAATTAAAATTAAAAAAATCTTTTTTTAGCAAATATACGTAAAGTATTTTTACGTTTTATTTAATCTTTCATTATTTTGAAGGCTAAGTTACTGATAAATTTTAAATATGCAAGCGTTTTATCAAATTATTTTGTTAAAAAATTGAAGTTTATATAATGTTATTATCTTAACTGTCTGATTATCAGTTTTAAGATATTGTTAACATTTGTAATTAAAAATCATTATTTTTGAAGATGTTGTGTTAATCATCTGTTAATCCTATGTGTGTCGTCTCTAATTATACTTTCTTTAAGAGATATTTATGTGTTAAATTGCTTTTTGTTTATGTTTTTATGAATGAAGTATAATTGTAGCTATGAGTTAAAAATAAGTGTAAATAAATAATAGTATCAAGTAAAAAAAATTAAAAAGTACTGCTTTGGTTGTTTAAGCCAAAAGCAGTGCTTTTTAATAACATTATAATACTACTTACTTCATAAACTCTTTTATAGCAATTTTTTGGAAATACAAATCGCCGTCTCCCTCGTAAATAATACCAAGAGTTTTATTATCTACTACTGTTAAGCAAGAATACCCCATATTATCTTTCTCATATAGCAATATTTGTGGGTGTTTATCCCAAGTATTGCCCTCATCATCACTTACTTTCACCGTTAGGTTAATGCGTTTTTTAGCATCAGCCGGATTAGAGAAGAATAAGTATTGCTTACCTTTCTTATTTTTATATGATATGATACTTGCCATACAGTTAGGCTCTACCAAAGCAGTACGCGAAGTAGAGTGTTCTACCCACGTTTTCCCCATATCAGTAGTAACGGCCACTGATCTACCATTATAAGCATCAGAAAGTTCGTAGTTAGAGCGGTTGCGGTCATCACGCATATTTAGCATTAGCGAGCCATCGCTTAGCTGTACTACTTGTGCTTCTGTAGTGTGCGATTTCGCCCCTGTGCCTACCTGCCAAGTAGCACCGTGGTCTTTGCTGTAGATAATGGTAGAGTGTGGCACTTGGTCTTTATCTTTAAATTGCCCTGCAAATACTAGGGTACCGTCTGCCATACTAATACCTTTACCAGGCCCTTCAAAGAACAGATGCCACTCTGGGTTTTTCATCTGTGCAGTTACATTTAGGGGCTGACTCCACGTCTTGCCATCATCATTGCTTTTTACTACTACTATTTGTCCTGTTTCATCAGGAGTCAATCCGGGTTTAGAACCCCACCAAGTCATCACCTTAGGGTCTAATCCGTGTTGCCATAAGCCCATTACCCAAATGGTATTGGTTTGTTCATCTACTAATACAGCCGCATCGCCTACCCCATTTAAGCGGTTAGGCTTTCCGCCCCATTCGCCCATATCGATTACTTCTTTCATTGGCTCCCAAGTCTGTCCGCCATCAGTACTTCTGCTCATTCCTACGTTGATGTCTTCTTGCAGGTCTTTGCAGTTGTTATAACGATTGTCGTAGATAGCAATCAGTGTTCCTTTATTCGTAGTAGCAAGTCCTGGTATGCGGTAGCACGCAATACCGTCTTGCTGGCGATGGCGTAGAGTGATAGCAAAGCGTTGTCCTTCATTGCTTTTGTTGCATAGTACGTATTTCTTAGCAGAGGTTTTCACCTTTATGCCTGTCAGCAAAAGTTTGTTTAGCAAGTCTGGTGAAGCCGTCGTACGAGCAGTCACCCAAAAGTATACGGTGTCTTTTGCTGCTTTGTAGTTGCCTGAAAGCTTAACTTTTTTGCGTATCTTAGTAGTTTGTGCTAATAGTGTAGCCGCTTCACGCTTATCTCTAGTACTCACATATACCGATAGATTAGCAAGGTCTATCATTCGGTGTTTAGTTTTGAAAGCGAGTACTACATCTTCTACCTGTACACCCTTCTCAATAGGAAGAGCAAAAGAGGTAAGTGTGTTTTCCTTTTCAGTAACAATGGGCATTTGCGGTTGAGCAAAAGGAAGTGTTTTCTGCGCAAAACCTATACTCATACACAGCAAAGCTGCCATTGTAAATAATCGTTTCATATATAATTTCATTTGTTAATATTTATCTTATTAAATAGTTAAATATTAGCTCATTCGCTTCACATACTGCGTAAGGATTACAATCTGTTGTCCCTCTACTTTACCCTCTATATATTGGGCGTTTTCAGGGTCGAGAGTAATTTTGCGCACTACGGTACCTTGCTTAGCAGTCATACTCGTACCTTTTACTTTTAGGTCTTTGATGAGTACTACGTTATCGCCGTTGCTTAATACAGTACCATTGCTATCTTTGTGTATTACCTTTTCACTTTCGTCAAGGTGGTCGTCAGAATCTTTGGCAAAAGCGAGTTCCTCATCGTCTAAGTACATCATATTCAGCAAATCGAGCGACCAGCCTTCATCTTTTAACCGATTTAGCAATCGCCATGCCATTACCTTTACGGGGCGGTGTTCGCTCCACATACTATCATTTAGGCAACGCCAGTGATTGCTATCCATAGTGCTTGGGTTTTCTATTTGGCTTAGGCAGGTATCGCATACCAGCAGACTATTGTCTGTGCTTTCGTTTCTAGCAGACGGTATGGTATATACTCCTAAGTTTTCAGTAGCTCCACAGAGCTCACAACAGTTACCACTACGGGCTTTCAAGATTTCTATCATTTTTCAATTTTTCGATTTGCTAATCAATTTTTTTGGGGCGCAAAAGTACAGTATTTTTTCTAATTACACAAGAAAAAGAGACTGTTCTAAAAGTTTTTTTGTATGCTGACCGTTACATTCCCTCTTTTGAAAGTAGTCAGCAAACTAGTATAGCTGAGTATGTATGTAAAATTAAGGTGTTAATAATCAGCAAGTTATAAAAAGATTATTTGTATTAACAAGCTTTTTTAAGGTGAAATAAAACTTTTTAGAACAGTCTCTTTAAATTGATAAATCGTCAAATTGTCAAATTAGCAAATTTCCCAGTTTCTCTTTACAAACTCTGATAGTTCTTTACCTTTTAAGAGTCCTTGTGAGAGGCGTGCCAAATCGAAGGCTTGCTTAATAAGTTTTTCTTTAGCAGCTTCATCAGCGGCAAGTATAGCATCGGCTAGCGGAGAGTTGGCGTTTACCACCACGTGGTACATCTCTGGGAAAGCCCCAAACATACCGCCACCGCCAGTAGCACTCATCTCCTTCATACGGCGCATAAACTCTGGCTGATTGATAACAAACGGTGTGTCATCACTGTCTAAATCTTCTACTTGCACCATATATCCTTCTTTTGGGAGTACCTTTTCTATATCTGCTTTTAGCGTGTTTTTCTCCTCTTCACTGTGCTTAGCAAGGATAGGCTCGTCTTTCTGTATCAATTTAGAGAGCGGAGCGGCATCTACACGTGCAAAAGTGAGTTTTTCGTTCTTTTCTTCTAACTTCTGAATAAGATGCGATACTATCGGACTGTCTAATAGCACTACTTGGTAACCTTTAGCTTTTGCTTCTTCTATAGCGGTGTATTGTTGCTCTTTGTTTTGAGCGTATAGCACTACTAATGTATCATTCTTGTCAGTTTGATTTGCTTTGATAGCTTCTTTTAGCTCGCTAAGAGTGTAATACTGCCCATCAGTAGTAGGGTAAAGTACGAAGTCACCTGCTTTTTCATAGAATTTTTCATCGGTAAGCATACCATATTCTAATACAATCTTGATGTCATTCCACTTGTTTTGGAAGTCCTCTCTATTGTTGGTAAAGAGCGATTTGAGCTTGTCGGCTACCTTACGAGTAATGTATGACGAAATTTTCTTTACATTACCGTCAGCTTGTAGATAAGAACGCGATACGTTTAGCGGAATATCAGGCGAGTCAATCACCCCTTTAAGCATAGTGAGGAACTCAGGCACGATACCCTCTACATTGTCCGTTACGAATACCTGATTTTGGTATAGCTGTATGCGGTCTTTCTGCAATTGCATATCGTTAGATAGCTTAGGGAAATAGAGTATACCCGTTAAGTGGAACGGATAATCTACATTTAGATGTATGTGGAATAGCGGTTCTTCAAACTGGGTAGGGTACAATTCGTGATAGAATTGCTTATAATCCTCATCGCTTAGGTCTGCGGGCTGTTTTGTCCACGCAGGGGTAGGGTTATTGATGATGTTATCCTCAGTGCGATATTCTGTTTTATAGTCGTCAGGAGCGTTTTCAGGGCGGGGTAGGGGTACTTGTTTAGTGCCGAACTTAATAGGTACAGGCATAAACTTGTTGTACTTACGCAATAGCTGTTCTATGCGATACTCTTCTAAAAACTCAAGCGATTCATCGTTAAGGTGCAGTATAATCTCCGTACCACGCTCGCTGCGTAGGTCTGTTTCCTCTAAAGTAAACTCCGGACTGCCATCGCATACCCAGCGTACAGCAGGAGCGTCAGTGTATGATTTCGTAATGATTTCCACCTCATTAGCAACCATAAAAGCCGAATAGAAACCGAGCCCAAAATGACCTATCACGCCGCTGTCTTTAGCGGTGTCTTTATATTTAGCCAAGAACTCTTCAGCCCCCGAAAAAGCTATCTGGTTGATGTATTTCTCTACCTCTTCAGCCGTCATACCGATACCTTGGTCGCTGATGTGTAAGGTTTTATTATCTTTATCAACTTTTACTTCTATGATAGGGTTGCCGTATTCTACCTTAGCCTCGCCTATACTGGTCAGGTGTTTTAGTTTAAGGGTAGCATCGGTAGCGTTAGAGATGAGCTCTCGTAAAAAGATTTCGTGGTCGCTATACAAGAATTTCTTGATAAGCGGAAAGATGTTTTCTACAGAAACGTTAATATTTCCTTTCATATATTCAATCAATTTTAGTTTTTTGGATATTTCTATAGCTAAAAGAGTACCAAACTAAAAACAACTGACAAAATGACAGTTTTTTCTCCTATGCTCAACTTTCCACAATAACCTATATCTCCCCCATTTTTTCCAGTCCTCCCAATCCTCCCAGCCTTCACAATCCTCCCAGCCTTCACAATCCTCCCAGCCTTCACAATCCTCCCAGCCCTCCCAGAGAAAATTTCTTTTATCTTTTCCCTTTAGGTTAGATATACCTACCCTTTAGGAAGAGCGAAGGAAAGTCGGCGAGCTGGCGCAGCCGAGTATGTGACGAACAATCATCAGAGTATAACCGTCTAATTATTATCTTAAAACCAGAAAAATATACTACTTCAGGCGGATTTTCCTTTCCTTCGGGGAAAAGTATGCGATAGCAAAGTACGAGAGGATTTTTAGCTGATGTGTAGTTTGAAATAGATTAAAGGATGAAAGAAAAATATATTGAAAAAAAACTTAAAAAAATTTTAATATCTCAAAAAACTAACGTACTTTTGTAGCGTTATTATCACCGAATTATTATTAATTAAATACAAACAAAATGAGTTACAGAATTGAAAAAGACACTTTAGGCGAAGTGAAAGTCCCTGCAGATAAATACTGGGGGGCACAAACAGAGCGTTCTCGCAACAATTTCAAAATTGGTGCTCCTGCCTCTATGCCAAAAGAAATCATTCGTGGTTTCGCTTACCTCAAAAAAGCAGCTGCTTATGCAAATTTTGATTTAGGCGTGCTTTCAGCTGAAAAACGCGATGCTATTGCTCAAGTATGCGACGAAATTCTTGCAGGCAAACTTGATGACCAATTCCCATTGGTTATCTGGCAAACAGGTTCTGGTACGCAGTCAAATATGAACGTAAACGAAGTGATTGCTAACCGTGCTCAAGTATTGGCTGGCAAACAGATAGGCGAGGGCGACCCTGTGTTAAAAGCTAATGATGATGTAAATAAATCGCAATCGTCTAACGACACTTTCCCTACAGGTATGCATATTGCTTGCTACAAAATGGTGGTAGAGAAAACGCTTCCAGGGGTTAAAAAACTACGTGATACCCTTGCGGCTAAAGCTGAAGCTTTCAAAGATGTAGTTAAGATAGGTCGTACGCACCTTATGGACGCAACCCCTCTTACACTTGGTCAAGAAATCTCTGGTTATGTGGCCCAACTCGACCACGCCATCAAAGCGATTAAGAATACACTTGCACACCTTTCAGAACTTGCTTTAGGTGGTACAGCTGTAGGTACAGGGCTTAATACTCCTAAGGGGTATGATGTAAAGGTTGCTGAGTATATTGCTAAATTCACAGGACTACCTTTTGTTACCGCTCCTAATAAATTCGAAGCCTTAGCCTCTCACGATGCTATCGTAGAAAGCCACGGGGCACTCAAACAATTAGCTGTTTCGCTTAACAAAATAGCTAATGATATTCGTATGATGGCTTCAGGTCCTCGTTCTGGTATAGGCGAAATCCTTATTCCTGCTAACGAACCTGGTAGTTCTATTATGCCTGGTAAAGTAAACCCTACCCAATGCGAGGCGATGACTATGGTAGCGGCTCAAGTAATGGGTAATGATGTTGCTATCACTATAGGAGGTACACAAGGGCATTACGAACTCAATGTATTCAAACCGTTAATGGCTTCTAACTTCCTAAAATCAGCAGAGCTTTTAGGTGATGTATGCGTGTCATTCGAAGAGCATTGTGCAAGTGGAATTGAGCCTAACTATAAACGTATCAAAGAGTTGGTAGATAATTCATTAATGTTAGTTACAGCTCTCAATACTAAGATAGGTTACTACAAAGCTGCCGAGATAGCTCAAACAGCACACCGCAACGGCACTACTCTTAAAGAAGAAGCAGTACGTTTAGGTTATGTTACTCCAGAAGACTTTGATAAATGGGTACGCCCAGAAGATATGGTAGGTAGCCTTAAATAATTACCAAGTAAAATATAAACTGGTAAATGTTAAAAAACAGAAATATTTTAGCAGAAATTTGTGTGGTATTGTATAAAAACGTACATTTGTACCCTAATTAGAGCTGTTAAACTATCAACAGGGAGGAACTGAAAATCCATAAGAGTAGGGAACATAACAAATAAAAATGTATTTTTTTATGAAAAAATTATTCGTTGCAGCAGCTTTAGCTACTGCTCTAACAAGCTGCTCTCTTACATTGCCAGTAGCAGCTACTAGCAATCCAGTTGGTAAAAAAGTAGGAACTGCTACCGCTACTGGTTATCTTGGTGTATTGTTCTTTGGTGCTGATGCAAGTATCCAAAAAGCAGCTCAAAATGGTGGTATCACTAAAATTTCAACAGTTGATATCAAACACAAAAGTATTCTTGGTATCGTAGTTTCTTATGAAACTATTGTAACTGGTGAATAGTTTTTTTTAACTTAAGAGAAGAAAAAGAACTATCTAAAATACATCAAGATAGTTCTTTTCTTCTTTTTTTTTAATATTGTTTTATGAAGAAACGTTTTTTACTACTTAGTTTACTACTTGTCTCTTTATCCATTACTTTTAATAGTTGCTTAGGGGTAAGACCCGCAGCTTCAGCTGGAAGTAAAAAATACTTCGAGAGTTATTATGCAGGTGATGAAGGTAATCAATATTTTATAAAACCTTTAGCCTTAGTAAGTGAATACAAAGAGGCAAAAGCTACATTAGATATTAGCTTCAGAAGTAAAGAGAGTTTGCAGGGTACAGCACAGGTGAATTTTAGCGTGTATATGCCAGAAGCCGTACATAGCTTAACAAGAGCTTATTTGTATGTTAATAATACAGAGTTTGAACTTTCTGACGTCAAATTGTTGTTTGTAGAAAGAGAAAAAAATAACTTTCAGTCGCGTTTTTCTACTACAATTCCTGCAGAAAAATTGAAGTCTATATTTAATACTTCTGATTGGCAATTAGTTATAATAAAAGAAAAAGGTAAGACCTATAAATTTGATACAGCCTCTTCATCTAAAAAGAGAATAGAAGCAATAAATACTAATTTGTTTACTATTTTTAAATAACTAAACCATTAAGAAATGAAACCAACTTTTTTGATACTATTAGCATTGCTGTTTACTAACAGCTGGGGACAAGCTATTACCTCTCAACGCCCTAATATAGTTGTCTTTATAGTAGACGATATGGGCTGGGAAGACACTTCGTTGCCTTTTTACGAAAAGCGTGTACCTAATAATGATATTTACCACACTCCTAATATGGAGCGTCTCGCCGCTAAGGGCATACAGCTTACGCAAGGCTATGCTGCCTCTATATGTTCGCCTAGTAGGGTTAGCCTAATGACGGGTAGTAATGCGGCTCGCCATCGTGTAACCAATTGGACGCTTCACTACAATACTCCTACCGATGTAGAAGACACAGTTATCTCACCTCCTGAGTGGAATGTCAATGGCATTTCGCCTGTACCTAATATTCCTCGCACTTATTACGCTCGTACTCTTCCGCAGTTGCTCAAAGATGTGGGCTATTACACTATCTGTATAGGTAAAGCACATTTTGGGGCTACCCAAACGTTAGGCGCTGATCCGCTGAACTTAGGTTTTGAGAAGAATATAGCAGGACACGCAGGCGGAGGGCCTGCCAGTTACTCGGGGCTTACTAATTTTGGCAATCGTACAGACGGCAAACCATCATCTGCTTTTGCTATCCCCGACCTGCAAAAGTATTGGGGAAAAGATATTTCTGTTACCGAAGCTCTCACCCTTGAGGCTCTTGCTACCTTAGACAGCCGTCCTAAAGACCGTCCGTTTTTTCTCTATCTTTCGCATTATGCGGTACATATTCCTATAGAAGAAGACAAACGTTTTATTGATGCCTATAAGCATTTAGACCCTATAGAGGCGCGCTATGCCTCTATGGTAGCTGCTATGGATAAAAGCCTCGGCGATGTGTTAGATTACCTCGAAGCACATCAGTTAGCCGATAATACTTTTATCTTATTTCTCTCTGATAATGGCGGACTTAGTGCTGTAGCGCGAGGTGGCGAGCCTAACACACACAACTATCCGCTACAAGCAGGCAAAGGTTCTGCTTATGAGGGGGGCGTGCGTATCCCTATGATAGCAGCTTGGCACGGACATATACCTGCTGGTACGCGTACTTCGCAGCCGGTTATTATCGAAGATGTTTTTCCGACTTTGTTGAGTGTTGCTCAGCTAAAGCATTACCGCTACCAAGTGCCGCAGGTGGTAGATGGTAAGAGCTTTTTGCCTTTGCTCGAGGGGAAAAGAGTAGGAGGGAAGTCCCGTCCCCTTTATTGGCATTGCCCTAACAATTGGTATACAGTAGAAGGTTATGGTTACGGAGCTTCGAGTGCCATACGCTTAGGCGATTGGAAATTAGTGTATATGTACAAAACAGGGCAAAAAGAACTCTTTAACCTCGAAGATGATATAGGAGAGCAGTACAATTTGGATACAGAATACCCGCGCAAGACACAAGAGCTCACAAAAAAACTGCGCCATTACCTTAAGCGAGTAAAAGCGCAGTTACCTATTAATAAAAAAACGGGGAAACCTATTGAGTTAAATTAAGGATTTTCAATGAGGGTAGGTTGGTTAGTTAGCTTAGCGCCTTCTAAAATAAAATCGGTGAGGCGCTGTAGATAAATACTTATTTGAGGGTCTGTAACGTTGAAGAGCATCACAATAACTACTTGTTCATTAGGGTATACTGATAGCCAACCAAAACCACCTACCCCCATACCGGTATGTCCAAAGTAGTCGCGTCCATTCCAGTCGCGTTGGTTTTGCCAACCTATACCATAGTTTATCTCTACATCGTCAGTAGTACATTGTTTTTTGAGCATCTCATTTTCTACAGCTTGCGATAAGAAGCTGTGTCGCTCTATGGCAGTACCCATTTTTGCAATATCGTGAGAGGTAGAAAGGAAGCCTCCACCTGCCAATTTGAAGTAGTTATTCACCTCAGTAGCCTTGTCTAATCCCTTTTTAGTACGGGTGTACGGAGTAGCTTCATCAGTGATAATTTTACCTCTGTCAGGAAAGGTGCGCCACATATTCAGTGGTTTAAAAACCTCGTCTTTAGCTATATCTTCAAACTTCTTGTTTAGGCACTTTTCAATAGCTAATGAAATAAGATTAATACCATAACTGCTGTATAAAAACTTAGTGCCTGGTGCCGATTGTAGTATGTCATCTTTAAATAGGTCTATTCCCTCTTCTATAGTGTACTTCTTGTTGAGGGTATATTCATTTGCTTTGTAAGAGCGAATACCTGCCAAATGTCCAGCAAGCTGTTTAATAGTGAAGTCAAACGGTTTGGGCGGGAAGTTAGGTACGTATTCATACAGCGAAAGATTCCAGTCAAATTTCTTTTGCTCTTGTAGGCGTGCCAATAATACCCCAGTGATAGCTTTGCTCATACTAGCTACACGAAAGATAGTTTTTTGTGGGTCTACAGACGTTTTTTTGCTAATATCGGCATAGCCATACCCTCCTTGCCAAATAATTTTCCCTTGTTTAGTAACCGTGACTGATGCCCCTGGTATAATTTCCTCTTGAATAAGGTAGTACAATATCTTTTCAGCTTCAGTCTTAGCCTCTTCAAACGAGGTAACTTCAGAAGGATTCTTTTTAAAAACCTCTGTATCAGATAGTTTTCTTTGCCCGAAAAGAGTATTAAAGAAAGAGATAATAGTAGAAAACACGATAATGGTTGTTAGTTTTTTCATTTGTAATGAGTTATTTTTTTCAGGGCGCAAAGATAGTAATTATGAGCGGAAAAAAGATGAAGATAATGTAATAAAATATAAAAAAGCTGTTAGAAAATACTCTAACAGCTTTTTTTTACGATAAAAACAAAAATAAAGTCTATTTACTCATTATCTCTTTTACTTTTTCACCTATTTTAGCAGGCGAATCCACTACGTGTACACCACACTCTCTAAGAATGCGTTTTTTAGCCTCAGCAGTGTCTTCAGCACCTCCTACTATAGCTCCAGCGTGCCCCATAGTGCGCCCTTTAGGAGCTGTCTCACCAGCAATAAAGCTCACTACAGGTTTTTTGTTGCCATTAGCTTTTATCCAACGAGCAGCTTCAGGTTCTAACTGACCACCTATTTCGCCTATCATCACTATACAATGAGTTTCAGGGTCATTCATTAGTAGTTCAACGGCTTCTTTAGTGGTGGTACCAATAATAGGGTCACCAC
>NZ_KN390004.1:0-6831 GCF_000213295.2 Capnocytophaga sp. oral taxon 329 str. F0087 | reverse complement strand
ATAATAGGGTCACCACCGATACCTATAGCGGTAGTGATACCCAAGCCCTGACGTACTATTTGGTCAGCAGCTTCATAAGTAAGAGTACCCGATTTAGAAACGATGCCCACGTGTCCTTTTTTGAAGATAAAACCAGGCATAATACCTACCTTAGCTTCTTCTGGAGTGATAACTCCAGGGCAGTTAGGCCCTATAAGCCTGCAGTCCCGATTTTTGATATAAGCAGCCACTTTTACCATATCGGCAACAGGAATACCTTCAGTGATGGTAATAATCACTTTAATACCAGCTTCTGCTGCTTCCATAATGGCATCTGCAGCAAATGCAGGCGGTACGAAGATGATAGAAACATCAGCTCCTGTGGCTTTTACAGCGTCGGCTACGGTGTTAAATACGGGTTTTCCTAAGTGTGTTTGTCCACCTTTGTTAGGGGTAATACCGCCTACTACATTTGTGCCGTAAGCAATCATTTGCTCAGCGTGAAAGGTACCTTCACTTCCGGTGAAGCCTTGTACAATCACCTTTGAATTTTTATTCACTAATACACTCATTGCGATTAACTTTTAGTTTTAGTTGAAGCAAAGATAAGTATTTTATTTGAGTTGTACAATTTTTATTCGATAAAATAAATAACTTTTCGTAATTGCTATTTCTTATGTGGTTATTTATCAGCGAGTTATTAAAAAACGAAAAGAAACTTTTTTCTGCGATAAGTAGAAGAAAATTGCTAATTACCTAATTATTTGTACTTTTGCCGCGTTTTTAAATACAAGCAAAAAATGCAAATAGAAGTATTAAAATCTAAAATACATCGAGTAAAAGTAACAGGTGCTGATTTAGATTACATCGGTAGCATCACTATAGACGAGGCACTTTTAGAAGCTGCTGGAATGATAGAAGGTGAAAAGGTCTCGATAGTAAATGTCAATAACGGTGAGCGCTTAGATACTTACATCATCAAAGGGAAACGCCATTCAGGGGCTATAGTGCTCAATGGGCCTGCGGCTCGCAAAGTACAACGAGGCGATATAATAATTATCATTTCGTATGCCCTAATGGATTTTGAAGAGGCTAAAACCTTTAAACCTTCTGTTATTTTCCCTAATGAACAAACGAATCTCTTAGAATGAAAAAAACGCTTAAACTTACCCTCCCATTACTCGTGGGAGGTTTTTTGTGTTGGTACGCCTACCAACAGTTTACTGAAGAGCAATTTGCTGAGATAAAGAAAACCTTTCTTTCAGCAGATTATTTTTATATTATTTTATCAGTCTTTTTAGGCTTTTTCGCCGATATGTCGCGGGCTGTGCGTTGGGAGTTTTTATTGCTCCCTATGGGATACCGTACCTCTCTATTACACCGCGCTATGGCAGTGTTTATGGGCTATTTGGTAAATGTTACGATTCCGCGTTCTGGAGAGGTATCGCGAGCTCTGCTTGTCAGTAATTATGACGGAGTGCCTTTTGAAAAATCCTTTGGCACCATTATCTCAGAGCGGGTTATCGACCTGCTACTGCTCACAGCATTTACCGGAGTTGCATTTGTGCTACAGTTCGATGTAATTAGCAGTTTTATATTGTCTAAAATTCCTTTTCAGAAACTATTGTGGATAGCACTTATTGGCGGAGTATCGTTTGTAGTATTTTTATATTTGGTTTATACTTCTGAAAGAAAACTGTTTGTAAAGGTAAAAGGCTTTTTAAGTGGTATAAAAGAAGGCGTACTTTCAGTGATGAAAATACGCCATAAAACCTTGTTTTTATTGCATACCATTTTTATATGGGCTATGTATTTCCTGATGTTTTACATTCCTTTCTTTGCTTTGCCCGAAACAGCTACCATCAGTCTGGCTAATGTGCTTACAGCTTTTGTAGTGGGTAGCTTTGCAATGACATTTACCAATGCAGGCTTTGGGTCATATCCTTTCTTTATTGCTGAGGTGCTTTTCCTCTTTGGGGTAGCAACACCTGTAGGCACCGCCTTCGGTTGGATAGTATGGACATCACAATTTGCTATGACGCTTCTTCTGGGAGGTCTGTCGTTTGCTTTGCTCCCTTTGATAAAAGAAAATAAAAACAAGTGATAAACCACGTTATCCAGAACAGATAAAAACCTGCGTGAAAACTAAACTTCATCACCTTATGAGCCGTAGTGGTAAAATCTATATAAGTCAGATAAGCCCCTACGGCTCCTATTATTGTTAATAGGACAGCCAACAAACGGGAAAAACCCACGCTTACTTTAGCTCTAAACGTTTGTAAGAAAAGCAATAACACAAACTGTACAATAAATAAAATAAGAGCAGTTTTCCACCAAGTTTTAAATACGGCATACTGACTGTAGAAGGTGCTAACGCCTATCTTCCCAATAAAAGACATTTTAGAGATGAGTATGCCCGATACGAGGCTTAATAAGGCTTGTATTAATGTAAGGATACTAAGGTTCTTCATAGTTTATTTTTTTATAATCTTCCAACCTGTTTTTTCGTTGTATTTTAGTTTAAACTTCTGAGTAATAAACGAGGCATTAGGGTAAGGGTCTTTGCCAAAATAGTAGAAAGGCGTTTTCTCTTTATCTAAAATAACGGTGCAAACAGATACATTTTCTGTACTTTTCTCCAAGGTTACTTTCTTATCATTAAATTTGTAGATAATTGTTTTTACTTCGGCATTGTTTTTATTTTGCTTTACCAAATAAGGCAATGCCTCTTTCGTAAGTGCGGGGGTAATAATATGTACACTGTCTTTAGAAAACCACTTTTTGCGCACTTTTTCATCATTGATTTCAATAAATCCTTCATCTGTTAGCCTTTGAATAGCCTCAATGAGTTCTTGGTCTGAACTGTTGCTTAGTTTTTGCTTGTTGGTGTTGAACTTACCTGTTTCGTATAGCGGATTTTCTTCTAAGTAATCGGTGATAAGGTCGGTTACATCGCTGTTGTCCAACTTATTACTTTGGTTACAGCTGGCGAGTGTTAATAAACCAAAAGTCGCTAATAAAAAATATTTCTTCATTGTTTTATAGTGTTAATTATTATTTATTAATAGTTATTTCTTAGCTGAACCATCCATCGCGGTCTAAGCTGCGGTACTGAATAGCTTCGCCAATATGGTGAGGTTCTACTTTTTCTGTTTTCTCTAAGTCAGCTATAGTCCGTGCTACCTTCAGAATGCGGTCGTAGGCACGAGCAGAAAGGTTGAGGCGTGTCATAGCATTTTTTAGGAGCTTTAGAGATTCCTCACTTACCTTGCAGAATTTTTGAATCTGTTTGGTATTCATTTGGGCGTTATAGTGTATGTGCTCATACTCTTTGAAACGCTCAGTCTGTATATTGCGCGCTTCTATTACACGTTTGCGTATTTCGCTGCTACTTTCCGCTTTTCTCTCATCAGAAAGTTTCTCAAAAGGCACCGGATTTACCTCTATATGTATATCGATACGGTCTAACAGCGGTCCTGATATTTTGCTCATATAGCGTTGCATTTCAGCAGGCGAAGAGCTCATAGGGGCATCGGGGTCGTTAAAATAACCACTCGGGCTCGGATTCATACTGGCCACTAACATAAACGACGCAGGATAAGTGATAGAGAATTTAGCCCTTGATATCGTCACCTCTCGGTCTTCTAAAGGCTGACGCATCACTTCTAACACAGCCCTTTTAAACTCTGGCAGTTCGTCAAGGAAAAGCACGCCATTATGCGCTAATGATATCTCACCTGGTTGTGGATAAGTACCGCCTCCCACTAAAGCAACATCTGAAATGGTGTGATGAGGACTTCTAAAAGGGCGATGGCTCATCAGTCCACTGTCTTTAATGCGCCCCACTACGCTGTGTATTTTGGTAGTTTCGAGGGCTTCGTGCAGCGTCATAGGAGGGAGAATGCTGGGCAGCCGTTTGGCAAGCATCGTTTTCCCCGACCCAGGAGGCCCTATAAGAATGATATTGTGTCCTCCAGCAGCCGCTATTTCCATACAGCGTTTTACAGTCTCTTGTCCTTTAACATCAGCAAAATCAAATTCAGGGAACTCTAAGTTCTTATAAAATTCCTTGCGTGTATCTATTATGGTGCGCTCTAACTGTCTTTCGCCGTTGAAAAACGCTATTACATCTTTTATGTTTTCTACTCCATACACCTCCAATTGGTCTACGATAGCGGCTTCTTTAGCGTTTTGAGCAGGCAAAATAAAGCCTTTAAACCCCTCTTTACGTGCCTGAATGGCGATGGGTAGGGCACCTTTTATAGGTTGAAGTCCTCCGTCTAAAGAGAGTTCGCCCATAATGATGTATTTATCTAAATCATCGGCTTGTATTTGCTCGTTAGCTGCCAGAATACCAATAGCAAGACTAAGGTCATAGGAAGAGCCTTCTTTTCGCATATCGGCAGGAGCCATATTGATAGTGATTTTCCTTCCAGGTATCTTATAGCCGTTGTTTTGCAGAGCCGCAGCGATGCGATAGTTACTTTCTTTGATAGCCACATCGGGCAACCCTACAAGGTAATAGCCCACCCCTTTATCAATATTGACTTCAATAGTAATGGTCGTTGCTTCTACTCCAAAAACGGCACTTCCGTAAATTTTTACTAACATATTTTTCGGTTGATTTTTTTGATATGGCAAAGATAATAAAATAATGACAAATGACAAATCATAAAAGCAGAAAAATTTTCTGTAGCCACCTACCCTATACAAATGATATAGGAACAATATAGGATAAGCGAACAATTAGCGAAAAATTAGCGAAAAATAAACGACTAATAATCATCTTCAAAATAGAAAAATATTCTTGCCACTGCTCAGCTAGCCACTAATCACTCCTCTAAGTTAAACTAATTTGAATGTTTGACCTATTAGAAAGTTAATAAGTATAAGAGTGAGAAAGAAGTATGTATAATGTTGATAATCATTTATTTGTAATATATTTATAAGATTTAATGAATAAAAAGTGTTATAAAAATTTGGTAGAATAAAAAAAAGTAGTACATTTGCACCCGCAAAACAGAAAGAATAGGTTTTGAATATAATTGGCGAGGTAGCTCAGGTGGTTAGAGCGTTGGATTCATAACCCAAAGGTCACGGGTTCAAATCCCGTCTTCGCTACAAAATTGGTGTAACTAATTGATATACAGTTAGTTACACCAAGTTTTTTAAAATAGCTGGGTCTGATTTGGGGCTTTTTCTTTGCACGGTTTTACAGTGCTGGGAGGTAGCCCTAAATAAAAAAATGCCTACAAACGAAAAAAATACTTCTTCACGTATTATATACGTTGACTATAAGCCCGCAGTGCTACAAAAAGGGCAAAATGATGAATGGCGCATTGTATTCTTCGCCAAAATACCTGCACAAAACGAATTTAAACGCTTCCGTAAGCGAGTGCCTCCAATGTCCCCTACTCGCGAACGTGAGAAATATGCTAAAAAGATGATTGCCGCTATTAACCAAAAATTAGATAACGGCTGGTCGCC
Source organism: Capnocytophaga sp. oral taxon 329 str. F0087 (assembly GCF_000213295.2). Lineage (NCBI taxonomy): Bacteria > Pseudomonadati > Bacteroidota > Flavobacteriia > Flavobacteriales > Flavobacteriaceae > Capnocytophaga > Capnocytophaga sp. oral taxon 329. Next base: position 1,365 of record NZ_KN390004.1, on the reverse strand, counting down.
ATTCTATGAAGACACTAATGTAAAATATAAATCATTAGAATATTGCGCTGACTTGTTTATAAAAATGCAAGAAAAAGAAGTACAAGACGGTATTAAACGCCCCGATACACTTAGGGCCTATACCTCTTGCATAGAACTATTGAAAAAGTATTTTACCGATAAGAAAATATCAATGAAATTTATTGTAGAACTTGATACCTATACTCTGCAAAACTATCTGGACTACCTCTATTACGAGCGTAAAAATAGCCCAAGTACTTATAATAATCATTTGAGATTTCTCAATATATTTCTAATTTGGTGCAAAACCAAGTGCTTTATAAATGCTAATCCTGCTGAAAGCATAAAACCTAAAAACAAGGTACAAAAGAAGCGTGAAGTACTATCTGGCGAGATTAAAGATAAGGTAAGAACGCTACACGATACTAATTTTCACTACTACGTGCTTTGTATGCTGACTTACTACTGCTTCATTAGGCGTACAGAACTGACAAAGCTAAAGGTGGGCGATGTGCACCTGCACGGCGGCTATATAGTAATTGACGGTGAAAACTCTAAAAACCGAAAAACAGAAAGCGTAACAATACCCGATGTATTTTTGCCAGACCTCGCCCTACACCTAAGCAAAGCTAAAAATAGCGACTACCTTTTTAGCGCGAATAAGTTTAAAGCTGGTACTACTCCTATTACTCCTAAAAAGATTTCTGACGAGTGGGCTAAGTTTCGCAAACTACATAAGTTTGATAGCAAATATCAGTTTTACTCTCTTAAAGATACTGGGATTACGGACTTGCTCAACAGTGGTATTCCTGCTATTAAGGTACGCGACCAAGCAAGGCACTACGATTTGAAGATTACTGAAAGCTATACCGCCCGCAATAAATTTGCTGATGAAATAGTGAAAACTGCAGCTTTTTCTTTTTAATGTTTGATGACGTTTAGAACGTGTTTTTTTTATGTGATTTGTGTGCAGAGGGTGTTTTTAGATGTTAATGATTTGATTTTCAGTGAAGTATGCTGCACACAAACTGCACACAAATTTTATTTTTGCACATAAACTTACCATTTTGCACATAAATTTTATTTTTTGGGCGCGGGGTGCGGAAGCGGAAAAAAACAAAAACTCCCCCGCTTGGTGGCGGAGGAGAAAAAAAGCCTATATTTGTGGCGAAAAAATGATGTTATTTATTGATGATAAGGAAGCACCAGCCGAATAAAAAACTCCAGCCTTACGGGGCTGGAGCGTGGCACTACTTGCGGCGGCTGGTTTTCTTGCGAGCCTTAGGGGTTACTCTTACAGTAATAGTTACTGGTACGGTTACCTTGCGGGTAGTGCGTGTGGGGCTGTTTTTCTTCTTTGTTGCC
>NZ_KN390003.1:30335-39154 GCF_000213295.2 Capnocytophaga sp. oral taxon 329 str. F0087 | reverse complement strand
CGCAGGCAGTACGGTTGCGGTTAATTGTACCGCAGCATCGCCTACCTTGGCTGTTATACTTGCAGGGGTAACTGTTACCGATTGTACTGGTACAACTTGTGGCTGTTGTGGCTGTTGCGGCTGTTGGGTTACAACTACTTTAAGAACAGCCGTTTTGCCATTGGCTGAACTTGCTATAAGCTGGGTAGTTCCCGAACGCACTCCCACCACGCTGCCGTCTTCTATCTTGGCTACGGCTTCGTTATCCGATGCCCAGCTAATAGTTTTATCACTTGCATTATCGGGGGTTACGGTTGCCGTAGGCAGCTCACCGCGCTCGCCTACTTTTAAGCTTAGTTCGGTAAACGAAAGCGCTACCATCTGTACCGGTATTTCAAAAATAGCTTGAATGGTCTCGTCTTGGGTAATGTTGGAAAGGCTATACGTATTGCCTGTTCCTACTAGCTGCCCGTTGTGGTACCAGCCCTTAAAGTTGGTATTAGGTAGGTTAGGCACTTGGAAGGTGGTGCTACCGCCGCTCTGTACTCTTTGCTGTTGTGAGCGTGCCAAAATAGCCCCTTTGGTATCTACTATTTGTAGGGTAACGGTATGTTTGGGTATTTGTGTAAATACCGCCTTAATAGTGCGGTGCTGCGCCTCCATAGTAAAAGTAAGCGGATTGGAAGAACCTATATGCTGACCGTTTTCTTCCCAGTGTGAAAATTGCCAGCCTTGATCCGCTTGTGCCGTAAGCGCTACAGCTTCACCTGCTGTAAACTCATTTTTAGCTACTGATACAGTACCTTGTCCTTCTTGTAAGAGATTCATTTTGTAGGTTCGAGCATCTTCAATACTAAAGTACTGTACACTATAAGCTCCACCCATCAAAACTCCATCTTTGTAAAAACGATTTGAAGTACCATCACTGAATTCTACTTCAAATTCAGCTTTCCCACTCACACCTTTTGCCTTTGCAAAGTCTAAAAGTTCTTGTAGCGTCCTCGCTTGCGTACCTTCATAGATATCTACATAACTTGAGCCAACCTTCACTCGCCACCACGCCCCTGCCATTTTAGGATCAGCAGAAATGCGTTTTGAGAGATCGTTAGCATTGCTAATGATAATAGATTGTGAGGTAAGTGCTTGTCCTTGATACATCAACTCTCCATAGTAGTTTACATCACCTGCAAAGTCACAAGTATAAGAAACACCATTTTCTGTATAGGTAAACTTAAATGCTGTAAGACCAGGCTCTTTTACCTTAATTTTTCTCCCCTCAATAACAATATTTGTATTGTTTCTTATAATACTTAAATTCTGATATGATTCAGGGAAAGTAATAGCAAATTCCACCCCATTTTTAGCTAAGATTCGAGTTTTCTGCAAATCTTCATTATCATAAGGTCGTACATTTATGGCACAATCTGTAATAGAAACTGCTTCTCCTTCTGTTCTTACTGTCTTTTTATAAGTAGTCTGTGCAGAAGAGAACCATACAGCACTAAGTACCATAAAAGTGGTTAAAAGTAGTTTTTTAATATTGGCATTCATATTATTTACAATTAAAGTTTAAGAGGTCTTACCTCACTAATTTCTTATACTTAATCCGTGTAGGAGTTACTTCTTTGCCAAGGCGTTTTTTCTTGTTCTCTTCGTATTCCGAAAAGCTGCCTTCAAAGAAATATACTTGTGAGTCGCCCTCGAAAGCTAAGATGTGGGTACAAATACGGTCTAAGAACCAGCGGTCGTGCGAGATTACTACCGCACAGCCAGCGAAGTTTTCTAAACCTTCTTCTAAGGCGCGGAGGGTATTCACGTCCAAATCGTTGGTAGGCTCGTCCAACAGCAATACGTTGCCTTCTTCTTTTAGGGTCATTGCAAGGTGCAAGCGGTTGCGTTCACCTCCCGAAAGGGTCGCTACTTTCTTGTTCTGCTCACTGCCACCAAAGTTAAATCTACTTAGGTAAGCGCGTGAGTTCACCTGCCTGCCGCCCATCATTATAAGGTCTTGCCCGCCCGAGAAGTTCTCCCAAATAGACTTTTCAGGGTCTATCTGCTTGTGACTTTGGTCTACGTAGGCTATTTTTACCGTTTCACCTACCAAAAAGTCGCCGCTATCGGGCTGCTCTTCTCCCATAATCATACGGAAAATGGTAGATTTACCTGCGCCGTTAGGCCCTATCACGCCCACAATGCCTGCCTGTGGCAGTACAAAGTTAAGGTCGTCATACAATAGCTTATCGCCAAAGGCTTTTGCTACGTGGCGTGCCTCTATCACATTAGTACCCAAGCGAGGCCCGTTGGGAATGTATATTTCAAGTTTTTCTTCTAATTGCTTTTGGTCTTCATTCAGCAGGCGGTCGTAGTTTTGCAAACGCGCTTTCTGTTTCGCTTGTCGCCCTTTAGCCCCTTGGCGTACCCATTCCAGCTCACGTTCTAATACCTTTTGGCGTTTGCTTTCGGTTTTCTGTTCTTGGGCAAGGCGTTTGGCTTTTTGGTCAAGCCAAGAAGAGTAGTTACCCTTCCAAGGGATACCCTCACCACGGTCAAGCTCCAATATCCAGCCCGCTACATTATCCAAAAAATAACGGTCGTGGGTTACGGCTATCACGGTGCCGGCGTACTGTTGTAGGTGCTGCTCTAACCACAATACCGATTCGGCATCGAGGTGGTTAGTAGGCTCGTCTAAAAGGAGTACATCGGGTTGTTGTAAGAGCAGGCGACACAAGGCTACACGGCGGCGTTCCCCTCCCGAAAGTACTTTAATAGGCGTATCAGGGTCGGGCGTGCGTAGAGCTTCCATAGCCACTTCCAGCTGGTTGTCTAACTCCCAAGCGTTCAAGGCGTCAATCTTGTCCTGTAACTCGGCTTGCTTATCCATCAGCTTCTGCATCTTATCAGGGTCGGAATAGTTCTCTTCTAAGCCGAAAAGGTCGTTAATATGGTTAAACTCATCAAGTAGTTTAACGGTTTCGGCTACGCCTTCGCGCACTACCTCAATAACGGTTTTCTCATCGTCAAGGTGCGGTTCTTGTTCTAAATAGCCTACGGTGTAGTTAGGAGCAAAAACCACTTCGCCTTGGTAGTTTTTATCAATACCGGCTATAATTTTTAGCAAAGAGGACTTACCAGAGCCGTTAAGCCCTAAAATACCAATTTTAGCCCCGTAGAAGAAGCTCAGGTAAATGTCTTTAAGCACTTGCTTGTTAGTAGATGAATAGGTTTTGCTCACCTTATTCATCGAGAAAATAATCTTTTTATCGTCTGCCATAATGTTAATTTGTCAATGGGTAGATTTTTGAGTAGGCGATTAATGAAAGGCACAAAGGTACTACATTTTTGCTAATTACCAAAATTAAAATGTATTTACCCTTGCTAAAGAGGCTTCGTATTCGGCTACCATCTCGTCAATCACCTCTTTAGCGGTCTGCACCTTGTCTATTAGTGCCGCTACCTGTCCTATCTCTAACTCTCCTTCAGCCATATCGCCCTCAAACATTCCTCGTTTGGTACGCCTATTGCCCACCAAGGCTTGTAGGTTAGCAACGGTAGCTTGCTGAGTGTTATAGAGGTCTTTTACTTGCTGATAAAAGCCATTTTTTAGCAAACGCACAGGGGCTAACTCTTTCAGGGTGAGCTCAGTATCGCCCTCGCCTGCTGCGACCACCTTTTCTTTAAAAGCAGGGTGTACGGACGCCTCGGCAGTAGCTACAAACCGACTCCCAACTTGTACGCCCTCAGCCCCTAAAGCCATAGCGGCCAACATCGCATTGCCGGTAGCTATTCCGCCAGCAGCAATTAGCGGAATGTCTAATACGCGCCTCACAGCAGGGATAAGCACCATAGTGGTGGTTTCCTCACGACCATTATGTCCGCCAGCCTCAAAACCTTCAGCAACCACAGCATCAACGCCAGCCGCTTGTGCTTTGAGGGCGAACTTACTACTGCTCACCACGTGCGCTACTTTTATACCCTCTTTTTGCAATAGCGAAGTATAGGTAGCCGGATTGCCCGCTGAGGTAAAAACAACCTTTACCCCCTCGCGCAAAATTACCTCTATTGCCTTGTCCATTTCGGGGTACATAATAGGAATATTTACCCCAAAAGGTTTATCAGTAGCCGCTTTGCATTTGCGTATATGCTCTGTAAGGGTTTCAGGGTGCATAGAGCCAGCCCCTAACAGACCCAATCCACCGGCATTACTGACAGCAGCCGCCAGCCGCCAACCGCTTGCCCATATCATACCCCCTTGAATAATAGGGTATTGAATACCAAAAAGTTCTGTAATACGTGTTTTCATTGTCTATAATTTAAGACTGCCATTTGCGTCAAACTCCCAAAAAGGGTTGTAAGCAACTTCAAATATATAGCCGTCAAAGTCTTTAAAGTAACCGCTATACCCTCCCCAAAATACTTTTTGAGCAGGTTTTATAATTGTTGCCCCTAATTCTTCAACCTTAGCTAATACACTATCTACTTCAGCTTCAGATGTAGCATTATAGCTAATAGTCATACCTGCAAAAGCACTTGGCTCATAGGGCAACCCAGTATCTGCTGAAAGTTCCTCTAACGGATAGAGCCCCAGCACAATACCTCCTAAGGGGAAAAGAGCATAATCATCCATACTTTTATCGGACTTTTGCCAACCTAACCCCTCATAAAAATTAAGAGCTTTCTGAAAGTTGCGAACGCCTAAAGTAATTAAGGTTAATTTCTGCCTCATATAAAATCGGCTTTAGTCTAGTTCAGCTCTCGAGAAAAGGTCGTTAATAAGAGCCTCATCTTCACAAGCCTCTTTAAACGAAACGACAAATTCCTTTAGAGCGTCAGCATTCCGTGAGTAAGCACAAAACATACTTCCCTCAGGGTCGAAGTTAATAACCTCTTTTAAAGCAGGCTTCCTTTCTTCGAGGAATACTAACGCTAATGAACCCCAATCATAGCCATTCCCTTCAAACCCTTCATCTCTTCGGCTTTCAAAAATCTCATCTTTCCAGCCCCCCACGTCTAAACATATCGAATAACTTTTGTTATCGTGGTCAACCCAACGAAAAGGAGCGATTTGTTCTTTAAATGATGTACTCATATTAGTGAATTTATTGATTTGTTTACTATTAACATTAGCTATTTTACTGCAATTCATAAATAAAGTAAGAACCTTTTATTGCAAATAAAACCAAAGCTAAAACGTGGCAAATATACTAATAATTACTCAATAAACAACCCTCTAAAACTGACAGCTATAACACAATTAACAAAAGTTTAACACTAACCATTTGGTTAATACAGATAGTTAATGTAATTTTGTCCCCGAAATCAAATAGCGATGAATAACACTAATAACATATCAGCCGAAGAGCGCATCAAAGCCGCAGCACGCAAAGTCTTCCATCAGAAGGGCTATGCAGCTACGCGCACTCGCGACATTGCCGAGGAAGCTGGCATCAACCACGCGATGCTCAATTACTATTTCCGTAGCAAAGAAAAGCTATTTCAGATAGTAATGACCGAAACAATGACGCAATTCTTCAGAGGCGTAGGGGTTATACTCAATGATGAAACTACTTCTTTAGACGAGAAAATAGAGCGCGTAGTGGCTAATTATATCGATTTGCTCTTAGAAGAGCCTGACCTACCGACCTTTATACTCAATGAGGTACGCCCTAATCCGCAATTCTTTGTAGAGCAAAGCCCTATAGGCGAAGCGCTTACTCACTCTGTGTTAGCCCGTCAGTATGCCGAGGCAGTAGCTCAAGGACGAATAACCGAACCTAACCTAATGCACGCTGTCCTCAACGTTATCGGATTGGTGATATTCCCTTTCGTTGCTAAGCCTATGCTAAGCGCAATTACTAACCTACCCGAAGAGCAATACAAAGCCTTAATGCTCCAGCGCAAAACCCTTATCCCACAATGGATTAAGGCGATATTGTCCCTTCCTAAAACGGGTGATTAGTGGGGCATATATTTTTTTATCTATACTCTAACCAAATGGTTAAACATATTGTATAATATAAACAACAGTTACATATGAAGTTCATAGCATCACTTCTGCTCTTTCCAATCATAGGTTTCGCACAACAAACGATAACCTTAAATGATTGTTACCAACTCTCTCGAGAGAATTACCCTACCATCCAAAAGCTCAATTTGCTCTCTAAGAGCGAAGCCTACACCCTTGCCAATGCCAACCGCGCCTACCTCCCGCAGGTCTCTATCTTGGGGCAAGCTACTTACCAGTCCGAGGTAACCGACCTTTCCAAGTCCGTTGCAGGCGTGCTCCCCTTGCCGCCCGACATCTCTTTGCCTACCATTGATAAGGAGCAATACAAGGTGGTAGGAGAGGTCAGCCAACTGCTCTATGGGGGTGGGGCAATTCGCAGCCAGAAAGCCATTGCTAAAGCCCAGACGGCAGTGCAAACCCAAGCGGTCGAAACGCAGTTGTATAACCTCAAACAGCGCGTTAGCAACCTCTATTTTGGGGCACTTCTTATCGAAGCACAGCTGTCGCAAAACCGCCTTAATATCGAAACGCTCGAGTCGCAACGCCAAAAAGCTGAAGTAGCCCTACAAAACGGCACGACCCTGCTGAGCAATGTAGCCGAGCTCAAAGCCGAAATCCTCCGTGTGAAAATGCAAACCGCTGAGTATGAGGCTGCCAAAGCCACCTACTTACAGATACTTTCTACCTTTATAGGCAAAGAAGTTACTGATGTATCTCAGCTGGTACAGCCTGCACCTGCGTTACCCTCTCAAAGCCTTGCTACCCCGATAGCTCGCCCTGAGCTCAAGGGATTTCAGCTACAAGAGTCGCTGCTCAAAGCGCAAGAAAAGCAACTCAATAGTGAATATATGCCCAAGTTAAGTGCGTTTTTCCAAGGCGGATATGGGCGTCCTACGCTCAATATACTCAATAACCAAGCGGACTTCTACTACATCACAGGCGTCCGTTTGCAGTGGAACCTAAGTCCTCTGTATAACTTGTCCAGCAAGAAGAATATACTCCGCCTAAGCCGCGAAAGTCTTTTGGCTGACCGCGATGCATTCTTGCGCAACACCCAACTCGACCTCACTCAGCAGTTCGAACAACTCAAAAAGCTACAAAAGCTGATAGAGCAAGACAAAGAGAATGTAACCCTGCGCCAAAGCATTGCCCAAGCCGCCCAAGTGCAGTTAGATAATGGTGTTATCACCACCCACGAATACCTGCAGAAGGTCAATGCCCAGCACCTCGCCCAGCAAACCCTATTGCTCCACCAGATACAACTTTTGCAAACACAAGAGAACCAGAAGCTAATAAACGGACAATCCTCCCCCAGCCCCTCCAAAGGAGGGGAGTTGTAGCGAGGCTAACAATAAAACAGAATAATAATAACCCATAAAAAAAATCCCCCATCGCCTTTACGGCTTGCCCCTCTTCTTTGAGAGATAGGTAACGAGTCCTTTACGGCTTGCCCCTCTCTCCTTGGGAGAGGGGGAACGGGGGTGAGGAACTAAAATGAAAAAAATAACTCTTATCACCGCTCTTGCAGCCCTTATGGCCTGCAACCACAAAAACGATTTCGATGCCTCAGGCAACTTTATAGCCGATGAAGTCATCGTTTCAGCCGAACAAAACGGACGTCTTATCGACTATATTGTCCAAGAGGGACAAACCATAAACGAGGGACAGAAAGTAGGGCAAATCAATGTGGAAGTCCTAAAACTACAGAAACAGCAGGTCGAAGCAACCATTGCTTCTCTCAAAGAAAAGACCCTAAACCCTGACGACCAAGCCGCTCTTATACGCAGCCAGTACGAAGTGCAAAAAGCACAGCTCGAGCAACAGCAACGCGAACTCGCTCGCGTACAGCAACTGGTCGCAGGAGGAGCCGCTACCCAAAAGCAGTTAGACGACCTCACAGCCGTAGTAGATCAATTGCGCAAGCAGCTATCCGTTACCGAAAACCAACTCAAGGTTAGTCTCACTAATATCAGCAGCCAGAACCGCAACGTGATGAGCCAAGAAGTCCCCTTGCAGAAGAATGCCGAAACCGTACAAGCACAGATTAGTCAAGGTGAGATTATCAACCCTATTACTGGCACAGTATTAGTCAATTACGCCCTAAAAGGCGAGATGCAGACCTTTGGAAAGCCTCTGTACAAAATCGCTAATACCGATACCCTCACCCTCAAGGCCTACATTACTGGCGACCAACTGCCGCAAATCAAGTTAGGACAAGCCGTTACCGTGCACACCGATGCGGCAGAGGGCGAGCAGCACACCTACAAAGGCGAAGTTACCTATATTGCCAGCAAGGCAGAATTCACTCCTAAAACTATACAGACCAAAGCCGAGAGAGCTAATTTAGTGTATGCTATCAAGATAAAAGTCAAAAATGATGGCTATCTTAAGATAGGAATGTACGGCGAAGTGCTATTTCAGTAATAGATATTTTTTCTACTTATTAGCTAATCGTTAGATGCTTATACTTTGGTGATTCTTCGCTCATCCTTCGGTGTTCTTCCGGTGTAAGTATATTCAATGTAAAGGGTAGGTATAGAAGAAAAAAAATCTAAAATAATGTAATAAAAACAAAGAATATGATAATTCGACGGTCGCGACCTCCGAATTATTATATGCTGATAATGAGATAGATATATTTCATACGATGCAAGTTAGCAACGTTACAGAATTTCCAGTAGAAGATTTTTTCAAGGTACCATTTACACATCATTCTATAATTCTCAGTGGGACAAAAGCTACATTAGAACGTTATTATTATATACATCGTACAGCAGAAGAGCATCTTACGGCAAGAAAACTACGTCAATTAATAAAAGAAAATGCCTATAAAAGT
>NZ_KN390003.1:13343-29842 GCF_000213295.2 Capnocytophaga sp. oral taxon 329 str. F0087 | reverse complement strand
TATAAAAGTCAGGGGTATATGCCTAGTAATTTCGCGAGGACTATTAACGACCCTATAGAAGCACGTCGCGCTGTAGAGATGTTTAAAGACGAGTATTTGCTCGATTTTATTAATGTGGAAGAGATAGGACAACGTGAAAGTATTGATGTAGATGAGCGTGTAGTAGAGCAAAAAATTGTGCAGAATATCAAAAACTTTATTATGACTTTTGGTCGTGATTTTGCTTTTATTGGCAATCAGTACCATTTGGAAATCTATGGAGTAGAACAATTTCCTGATTTGCTGTTTTTCAATAGAGAATTAAACGCTATGGTAGTGGTAGAATTGAAGTTAGGAGAGTTTAAAACCTCTTATTTAGGACAGCTTTTTGGTTATCTACAAATACTTGATGACCACGTACGTAAGCCACACGAAAACCCCTCTATAGGTATTGTACTTTGCCAAACAGCTAACCATTCTTATGCCCAGTATGCCGTACGTGATTATACAAGGCCAATGGGAGTAGCTACCTATAAGACTTTGGACGATATGCCTGAAAAACTCCGTAAGGCTTTGCCTGATGTAAATAAAATGATAGAAATTTTAAAAAAGAAAGGATAATTGTTTCAGGATTACCCCCCTAAACAACCTTTTTTAATTCGGCGGTCGCGACTGTCGAAACTCTAACGAAGTCAAAAATAAATAAGTTTATTGCCGAATTAACTAATTGGCTAATCTATTAATTTAATGATTACATCAGTGTCCATTTGCCTTTGAAAAAAGGTTAATCACCACCACCCCAGCGATGATAAGCAAAGAACCTAGTACAAAAGGCAAATCTATTTTGTTCTTAAAAATAAGAATACTCACGACAGCTGTCAGTACAATCCCCACCCCCGACCAGATAGCGTAGGCTACCCCCAACGGAATATTCTTGAGGGCTAAGGATAAAAAGTAAAAACAAACACCATAAGACAACAGCGAGCCTACGGCAAACAACCACTTGGTAAACCCTTCCGATTTACCTAAAAGAGCGGTGGCTAAGACCTCTAAAACAATCGCTAAAGTAAGGTATAGGTAATGCATATAAGTATAGTATCTAATTTCGTGGCAAAAATATAACAATTTTACTGAAAATGAAATTAAAACTCATAGAACACATAAAGCTCACTAAAGAGCTCGTAGACCGAGAATACTTTTTCTCTGTGGGCTATTGCGAAGCAATCGAAACCCATTTGATGAAAGTACTTGTAAGTTGGGTAGCAGGCTATGAACGCTATTACCGCATAAGTGCCGAAGATTACGCATCGTTTGAAGAAGACCGTCCTGTATTCTACGAATTGTACAAAAACGAGCTCGGAGAGGATAACGAATGCTTTACTCAGAAGTTTATGGGGGCGCAAGCTCTACGCGATTATGACGGTCGTAAGAACTTTCAGACGTGTTATTCCTCAAAGGAAATGAATCCTTTTGGGCATTATGCCTATTGCAACGGAGTACTATATGCTCAAATCCTCTGGGACAAAGGCACTGTATATATACCTCCTTATCAGAAAGTAAAAACCCTTAACGGCGATTGGGACTATCCCTTGCGAAAAGATTGTTATATAGAAAAAGACCCCGAAGGCAAAGACCTCTGCTTTTGCCTTGATACAGAAAACGAAAAATAACCTCATAATTAGTAAATATGTTTGATATAGAAGAATGTAGAATAACCCTTCTCACAGAGTGCACATACGAAGTAGCTTACTTAGGAGGGCGTATGTTGTTAAGATATGAAACACAGCCTCCACACGGAGATGAGATTTGCTCAGTATATTTCCCTGAGTCAAACAACGAATTACCCTATTGGTGCTACCTGAGAAATATCAAGCAAATAAGTATAGATAAATCGACCGAAAGTTTCTTTATATCAATAGAAGCTGTGAAACCTCATCAATGGTCAGATGTTGTAACCCTAATTATTGATCCTAAACACAGTAGATTTGCTTGTTTAGATGATTGGTATCCTTCTATCAAAATAGAGGAAAACAAAATAAGTTATCGTAACGCTTATACAAAAAAAGAATGTATTTTATATGATTTTCAACTGCTTAACTGGCAATCATTTTAAGAAAATAACATATCGACAAATCAGCAAATCAAAAAATGACAAGCATAAATATACATAATCTCAGCAAGTCCTATGGCGATACCCGCGCCGTGCAACACCTTTCCTTAGAGGTCGAGAAAGGCGAGCTTTTCGGGCTTATAGGCCCCGATGGGGCGGGCAAAACCACTACCTTTCGTATGCTCACCACCCTTATCCTCCCCGATGAGGGCAGTGCTACTGTCGAGGGTAGCGACATCGTCCGCGATTACAAACAAATCCGCAACTGTGTAGGCTATATGCCTGGGCGCTTCTCCTTGTACCAAGACCTTACCGTGCAAGAAAATCTCGAGTTTTTCGCTACCGTCTTTGGCACGACCATCGAGCAGAATTACAGCCTTATCAAAGATATTTACGAGCAGATAAAGCCGTTCAGCAACCGTCGTGCGGGCAAACTCTCAGGGGGTATGAAGCAGAAGTTAGCCCTATGTTGTGCCCTCATTCACAAGCCTAAAGTACTTTTTTTAGACGAACCCACCACGGGGGTAGATGTGGTTTCGCGCAAAGAGTTCTGGCAGATGCTCGCCAAGCTCAAGGCACAAGGCATCACCATACTGGTTTCCACCCCTTATATGGACGAAGCTAGCCTATGCGACCGCATAGCCCTAATGCAAGCAGGAAAGATACTTTCCACCAGCACCCCCGAGCAAATCATCACCGATTACCCCACTACACTCTATGCTGTCAAGGCTCCTGACCTATACGCTCTGCTACAGCACCTGCGCCAGAAGTCCGAAATAGATAGCTGTTACCCCTTTGGCGAGTACTTGCACCTTACCCTAAAGGAAACCACCAACCCATACCAATTCGAGCAACAGCTAACACAAACCTTTTCACAAGTAGAGTGGAAACCCATCACCCCCACCATCGAGGATAGTTTTATCCGCCTAATGGAGGAAAAAGGGAATATATAAATTCTGAACCAAAACTTTGGCAAAGTTGAAATTAAAAAAGATAAACAATGAGCAAAATATGGAAAAATATTGTTGTTGAAACACAAGAAGAGGTAAAAGCAACCTTTAGTGAAGTATATGCTTCCTTAGATTTTGGAGCTTATATAGCCCCACAAGATTATTTTGTGTCTTATATTTTCGAGACAGAAGAAGCTTTAAATAAAGCAAAAGAGATAGGATTATTACAAAAAATAAGCAATTATCACAAACAATTACTACGTAAGAAGGAATATCCGGAAGAAGGTATAAAAGACTGTACTTTCGCCTCTCAAGAAGATTGTGATAAAGAATATAACGGAAATTGGTATTATTATTACAAATAAAAAGCACTCCTTCAATCGCTATCAATTCCCTTTATAAGTTGTCCCCTTTGGGATTGTTGGCAGTTGCCAAGTAAGTGAGAGGGGGCAATTTGCTAATTTTCACATTTGCTAATTTGCTAATTAATAAGATGAACGCAATAGAATGTAACAACCTTACTAAGCAGTTCGGCGACTTCAAAGCCGTCAACGGCATATCCTTATCCGTCAAGAAAGGCGAAATCTTTGGCTTCCTTGGTGCCAATGGCGCGGGCAAAACCACCGCCATACGTATTTTCTGCGGACTTTCCTATCCCACCTCAGGGCAGGCACGTGTAGCAGGCTTCGATGTTTATACACAGCAAGAGCAGATAAAGAAGCACATCGGTTATATGAGTCAGAAGTTTTCGTTGTACGACAACCTTACGGTAAAGGAGAATATCACCTTTTACGGGGGCGTTTATGGCGTACCCCGAAACGAAATCAAAACCCGCAGTGCCGACCTTATTGCCAAGCTCGGTTTAGAGGCAGAAGCCAACAAACTCGTAGGGTCGCTACCGCTGGGCTGGAAGCAGAAGCTCGCCTTCTCGGTGGCTATCTTTCATCGTCCCGAAATCGTGTTCCTCGACGAGCCTACCGGAGGGGTAGACCCCATAACGCGCCGTCAGTTTTGGGATATGATATACGACGCCTCCGCACAGGGTATCACCGTATTCGTTACCACCCACTATATGGACGAAGCCGAGTATTGCCACCGCATCAGCATAATGGTCGATGGCAAAGTCGAAGCGATGGATACCCCCACCAACCTTAAAAACCAATTTCACACTGATTCAATGGACGAAGTGTTCTACCAGCTCGCCCGCAAAGCAAAACGCTCAGCCGATTAAACAATGAAACAGTTAATAGCCTTTATACGCAAGGAATTCTATCACGTATTCCGCGACCGCCGCACCTTACTGATACTCTTTGGTATCCCTATTGCCCAGATTGTCCTTTTTGGTCAAGCACTCAGCAGCGAGGTGAAGAACATCTCTATTGCAGTCCTCGACGAGGCGCACAATGTCTATACACAGCAAATCCAAACGCAACTCGCCTCGAGTACTTATTTCAAGATAAAAAATCCCTTGCTCAATTATAGCGATATAGAGACTCATTTCAGAGAGGGAACCCTTAAAGCAGCCCTTGTTTTTCCTCCTGATTTTGGCAAAGACCTATACACGCCCAAGGGTACCACCCTACAGCTCATCACTGATGGGGCTGACCCCAATACCGCCAAAACGGTAGAAAACTACCTCAATGCCATATTGCTCAGCTACCAGCAGACGCTCAACCCCACGGCGCAACCCTCTTATCAGATAGTGGTAGAAAACCGAATGCTGTACAACGAAGCCCAAAATGGTTCGATGAACTTCGTTCCAGGGGTGATAGCACTCGTTTTTATGATAGTCAGCACAGCCCTCACCTCAGTGGCTGTCGTGCGCGAAAAAGAGTTAGGAACTATGGAAATACTATTAGTATCGCCTTTCAACCCCCTAAAAATACTCATAGCCAAAGCCACTCCTTACCTTATACTCTCGCTCATCAACTTTACAGTGATACTCTTACTCTCGGTTTATATGCTCGAAGTACCGGTGCAAGGTAATCTGCTACTGCTTTACACCGAAAGCACTTTGTTTATTATTATATGCTTAGCGTTGGGCTTACTCATTTCCACCAGCACCAGTTCGCAGCAGACCGCTATGCTTATAGCTATGATGGGAATGATGCTCCCCACGGCGTTCTTTACCGGTTTTATGTTCCCTATCGAGAATATGCCCCTTGTTTTTCAGGGTATTGCCAAAATCTTCCCTTCTAGTTATTACTATACTATCGTGAAGAAAGTAATGCTCAAAGGCTTGGGCTTCAGTTATATATGGAAAGAAACACTTATTCTCATCGCAATGGCGATAGTATTCTTAAGCCTTGCGATGAAGAAATTCAAAATACGATTACAATAAGAAGAGATGAAAGTATTACGTTTTATATTGCAAAAAGAATTCAAACAGATATTCCGTGACCGCACTATCTTAGCGATGATGTTTGTAGCACCAATAATGCAGTTCGTTATATTGCCGCAAGTAGCCAATTTTGATGTGAAGAACATCAATCTCGTCTATATCGACCACGACCAGAGCCCCTATTCGCAACAAATGCTACAAAAGATTACCGCCTCTGGCTATTTCCGACTTATTAGCGCCCCTTTCTCTTACAAAGAGGGTATCACATATATTGAAAAGGGCGAAGCCGATGTAGTAGTCGAAATCCCTACCGATTTCGAGCGCAATCTCGTGCGCGAGGGGCGGCAATCTATAGGCGTATCAATAGACGCTATTAACGGTAGCAAATCCAGCTTAGGAGGGGCGTATTTGGGGCAGGTCATACGTGACTTCAACCAGCAGTTAGAGGTGAATGTTAAAGCACCTAAAAGGCTTGCCAATACCGCCCAAATAGCAATGGCAAGCACCTCTTGGTACAACCCTCTGATGCAGTATAAGTACTACATAGTGCCAGGTATATTAGCCATATTGCTCACTATAATAGGGGGCTTCTTATCGGCGCTCAATGTCGTAAAAGAAAAAGAAATAGGCACTATTGAGCAAATTAATGTTACCCCTATTAAGAAGTGGCAATTCATTTTAGGCAAGCTCATACCCTTTTGGGTATTAGGCACACTGCTTTTCACCTTGGGGCTTACTCTTATGTATGTAGTTTATGGTATCGCTCCTGCTGGTAGTCTGCTCACCCTCTACACCTTTGCTGCGGTGTATTTAATCGCTATTTTGGGCTTTGGGTTGCTTGTTTCCACCTATGCCGATTCGCAACTGCAAGCTATCTTCATTGCCTACTTCTTCGTGATGATATTCCTATTGATGAGTGGTTTCCTTACCAATATAGAGAGTATGCCCGCTTGGGCAATGACGTTATCACAATTTATTCCCATTACCCACTTCGTAAAAGTGATGCGCCAAGTGATACTAAAAGGCAGTACACTATGGGAATTAAAGACCGAAATGGCTTACCTCATCGGCTTTGCTATTGTGCTTAATAGTTGGGCTATTGCCAATTACAAGAAAACAAACTGATGGGTTGCTGAGCCAATGCTACTGCCAGCAAATTTTCTCATCGACAAATTGGCATATTGACTAAAGTTTGTATCTTTGCGCCCAAAATAAGAATTATGACAGAACACGACTTGCTCAAAGCCCGTTGGGACGAGATAGTCAAACGCCTATCTGATACTTTTTCAGAAGGTGAACCCCTTCAGGTAGATACTATTATTTACCTTATTGGCGTACAAGAGTTAGGGCAATTAGGTCGTACCTACCAAAAAGACGAAAAAGTAGACCTTATGCATATAGCTATCTGTAAACTCTTAGAGCCTTTTGGCTATTACAGCTATGAGTTTACTGACCCTGATGGGTGGCCTCACTACCGCTTAGTACAAGAGTTGCCCCCCCTAAAAGCTGGCGAACAAACCATATTAATGAAAAAAGCTATTGTACAATACTTTTTAGATAGAGATTTTTTTTAGATGAAGAAAGTAGCATTCTACACCTTGGGTTGCAAACTCAACTTTGCCGAAACCTCTACCATAGCGCGTAGCTTTGAAGAGGACGGCTATATACGTGTTGATTTTGATGACCCAGCCGATATATACGTAATAAACACTTGCTCGGTGACCGAAAATGCCGATAAACAGTTTAAGCAGATAGTACGCAAAGCACTGAAAACTAACCCCAAGGCGTTCTTGGCGGCAGTGGGTTGTTATGCCCAACTTAAGCCCGAAGAACTCGCCTCGGTAGATGGGGTCGATTTGGTATTAGGTGCAAAAGAAAAGTTTAACATCACCCAATATATAGACGACCTTACCAAGAACAACGAGGGGGTTGTGCATTCTTGCGAGATAGCCGAAACTGACTTCTATGTAGGCAGCTACTCTATTGGTGACCGTACTCGCGCTTTCCTGAAGGTGCAAGACGGCTGCGATTATAAGTGTACCTATTGCACTATACCGATGGCAAGGGGTATTTCGCGCAGTGATACCATTGAGAATATATTGAGCAATGCCAAAAAGATTTCAGACAAAGGCATCAAAGAGATAGTACTCACAGGAGTAAATATAGGCGATTACGGCAAAGGAGAGTTCGGCAACAAGAAGCACGAACACACCTTTTTGGAGTTGGTAGAAGCCCTTGATAAGGTAGAAGGGATAGAGCGTTTGCGCATCTCGTCTATAGAACCTAACCTCATCAAAGACGAAACAATCGACTTTATAGCCCAATCAAATAGTTTTGTGCCTCACTTTCATATTCCGCTACAGAGTGGTAGCAACGAAATCCTTAAGAAAATGAAGCGCCGCTACTTACGCGAACTGTATGTGAGTAGGGTAGCCAAAATACGTGAGGTGATGCCCGATGCCTGTATAGGGGTAGATGTGATAGTCGGCTTCCCTGGGGAAACAGATGAGCTCTTCTTAGAGACGTATTACTTTTTGAATGATTTAGACATCTCATACCTACACGTATTTACTTATTCAGAGCGCGATAATACTGAGGCGGTGCTTATGGACGGAGTAGTACCTGATGAGGTACGAGCTAAGCGAAGCAAGATGCTACGCGGACTTTCGGCAAAGAAACGCAATGCTTTCTACGAAAGTCAGTTAGGCAAAGAGAAGACTGTACTTTTTGAGAGCGACAACAAGCAGGGCTATATACACGGTTTTACTGAGAATTACGTAAAGGTAAAAGCCCCTTGGGATCCTGCTTTAGTCAATACCCTCCACAAAGTAAAGCTTACCAAAATAGATGTCGATGGAATGGTGCGGTTTGAGTTTGTATAAAGTAAAAGAATGAGAAAAATAGTAAGCTAAAAATATTATGCAATTATTTCAAGACAAAAACGGTTTAAAAAACTTAAAAGAAAAACCTTTTAAGTTAGAGAAAGAAATGCAAAACTTATTTGAGAAAAATCTGACGCAAATTACAGGATTAGAGTTTGTAAAATCAGAGTTTTCTATACAGAGTTATCGTTTAGATACTTTAGCCTTTGATAAGGAAAATAATTCGTTTGTAATCATTGAGTACAAGCGCGGACATAATTATAGTGTATTTGACCAAGGCGTTTCTTATTTAAATACTCTATTGAAATATAAGGCTGATTTTGTTTTAGAATATAATGAAACTTTAGAAAAGAGTTTGAAGAAAGATGATGTAGATTGGTCACAGAGTAAGATTGTTTTTGTGAGTCCTGCATTCAATCAGAATCAGAAACAAGCAGTTGATTTTAAAGACCTCAATATAGAATTATGGGAGGTAAAACGATACGAGAATGATATTATTGTAATTGATGGAGTTAAGAAATCAGCAGCATCACCAAGTATTAAGCAAACCCCTCAAAAAGAAGATTCAGAACTTGTTGAGATTACTAAACAAATAAAATCATATACAGAGGAGGAACTTTTAGAAGGAAAATCTGATGAGGTGGTGGAGCTTTACAACGATTTTAAACAAGCTATTCTTAATCTTTCACCAGAGATAGAAATTATACCTCAAAAACTTTATCTTGCTTTTAAAATAGGTAGAAATAATATAACAGACATACAGATACAAAATAAGAACTTAAAGATATTTATCAATATGAAAAGAGGGGATTTGGAAGATCCTAAAAAAATGACAAGAGATATTTCATCTATAGGGCATTGGGGAAATGGTGATTATCAAATATCTGTATCAGATACTAGGAATATAGAGTATATAATGAGCCTTATCAAACAAGCTATACTAAAATCATAGCTTTTTGTGTATATCTATTTGATTTTCAGAAACTGTTTGTTTTGTTTCTTAAAACTTGACAACATCTTTTGAACTTGTATTGAAATGAAAAACTTTTTGATATTAACTCTTGCATTAATACTTTTTTCTTGCAATAACCCCATTGTTAGCTTCAAAAAATCTTGTGATAGACAAGCGGCTAAGGAAAAAGTAGAAGCTCTTGTGGAAGTACAAGAAAAAATAAAGCAAGTAGAGCGCCTTATGGGCAAAGACCGCCTTTATTGGGAGCAAGACAGTGTGCAGCAAGCTGATAAGACTTACTATCGCTTTAGACTTCTTACTAAAGCGCCTTATGTAGAAAAGCAGTTGTACACTTTCTGGGTAGATAAAAACGATTGTAAGGCTATCTTTTTAGAAGCAAAAGCCGATAGTCTTGTGCCTTATAAAGAAGTAGAAAAGCAACGACTACAGCAAGCGAAACAGCCACGGCAGTTTCCCTCTTTCTTTAAACAGTTTGCCGCTGATATAGCCTTTAGGCAGCAACACGTGGGCGAGTATCTGATGAACTTTTCGGTAGAAAAAGACGGCAGTATAGTCACTACTGAAGAGGAGTTGCTCACCTTGCCTATAGATGAATTGCAGACCTACACATTTACCTATTACCCTGATAATGTGTGCTGTGAGCATACCGATACCCACCAAATATTGGTATTTGTGCCGGTAGGCAACACTTGGCAGCTAACACAAGTGGTAACCAATAACAGATAATTCAAAAATTCACAATTGATATGGATAATTTTATAGACACTTTATCGCAGATAGACCAGATATATCTGTGGGATTTAATTGGTACAGCAGTCTTTGGCGTGTCGGGGGTATTAGTAGGCTTAGAGCGCCGTATGGACGTGTTTGGTATGCTTATCTTAGCCTTTGTTACAGGGGTAGGAGGGGGTACTCTGCGCGATATTATGATAGGCAGTATACCCGTATTTTGGATGAACAACCTAACGTATATACTGATGATAGTTATCAGTGTAGTGCTAACAGTTATCTTCAGAAAACAGTTCTCTGAACACTGGAGTAAATCGCTAATGCTCTTCGATACCATTGGGTTAGGGGTATTCACTATTATAGGGATAGAAAAAGCCTTGCGATTTGGGCTATCGCCTACTATAGCTATAATTCTGGGTACTATGACAGGTAGCTTCGGGGGAGTAATTCGCGATATATTGGCAAACAAACTGCCTGCCCTTTTCCACAAAGAGATTTACGCTACAGCCTGTATTGCAGGGGGAACTGTCTATTTCCTAATCAATGGATTGATGAATCATAACTTAGTGGTATTCATTACAATAATGGTAGTGATTAGCGTGCGCTTGCTGTCGCTAAAATACCATTGGGAATTGCCTAAGTTTTAAAGGGTGAAATGTTAATTATTAATGAATTGTTGCATATCTCAGCTAAAAGTATTATCTTTGCAAGCTGAAATAATTAAGATAAAATATTTTTTAAAAAATGAACATAAGTAGAGAGCAAAAAGATGCTTTAAACGCCGTGATTACGATAGATATCGTAAAGAGTGATTATGCAGAAAACGTAGAGAAAACACTTAATCGCTATCGCAAAACAGCCAACGTGCCTGGTTTTAGAAAAGGACACGTGCCAATGGGTATGATTCAAAGACAGTTTGGCAAGGCTATCAAATTTGATGAAATAAACGAAATCACTAATCGTAGCCTAAACGAGTACATATACAAAGAAAAGATTGGTATGCTCGGCAATCCTCTTCCGATAGTAAAAGATATCGATATAGAAGCCGATGACTTCCAATTTCAGTTTGAGATAGGCTTAGCTCCTACTTTTGAAGTAAACTTAAAACCAGCTGAAGGTATTTTGCGCTACGAGATAGAGGTAGACGAGCCACAAATAGATAAACAAATTGAGCGCATTCAGAAACAATTCGGCAAATTGGTATCAAAAGGCGAAGTACTAGACAGCGAAGATATAGAGCTAACAGGTACTTTCTTCAACGAAGAAAAGAATATTGAAAGTCAAGCTACTTTCAAACTTACTGACCTAAGTCCTGAAGTACGCAAAACCTTTATAGGCAAAAAAGTAGGCGATCAGTTTCAACTACAAACCAAAGGACTTTTTGAAGATGCACACAGCCTAATGCACTACCTAAAAGTATCGCACGATGAGGCGCATCATTTAGATATAGAAGTTACTTTTACTTTAGAAGAGATAAACGAACGCGAAAAAGCAGCTTTAGATGCTGATTTGTTCTCTAAACTATTCCCTGACGGTAGTGTAACTACTGAAGAACAATTGCGCGCTAAGATAAAAGAAGGTGCTGAACTACAGTTTAACGAACAAGCAGACCAGCACTTCTTAAACACAGTGACTGATTATTTGGTAGATAACACTCATTTTGACTTGCCAGCTGCTTTCTTGAAAAAATGGCTACGCACAGCAGGTGAAAAAGAACTTACTGAGCAAGAAGCTAATGAAGAATACGAACGTTCAGAAAGAGGATTACGTTATCAGCTTATCGAATCTAAAATAATGAACGACAACAATCTACAACCTACCAATGAGGAGATAAAAGAGTTTGGTAGAGAGTACATCAAAGCGCAACTATTGCAATATGGTATGCCAGCAGATGATGACGCTCAAGTAGATAGTATTTTGGATAGAATATTGAAAAACCACGAAGAAGTACAACGCATTCAGCAACAAGTAGTATTTAAGAAATTGATAGCTTTCTACAAAGAAAATGCAGCTATTAATACTAAGAAAGTTACTTTTGATGAGTTTATCAAATTAGCATTCCCAGAATAATACATAAAAACACAAACTATTACCAGTCCAAAATTGTCAGTAACCACCGAGTATTTTGTTGTATTGACAATTTTGGACTTTTAATAATTAAATTGATAATTAAAAGAACGTGAACTTAACAGACGAATTTAGAAAATATGCTATTAAGCAGCACGGTGTAAATAGTCTTTACTACGATAAAATAGTAGGTAGTATGACGCCTTATATTATGGAGGAACGCCAGCTAAATGTAGCGCAAATGGACGTGTTTTCGCGTCTGATGATGGATAGAATCATCTTTCTTGGTACAGATGTAAATGACCAAGTAGCCAATATAGTAACTGCTCAGCTTCTTTTCTTAGAGAGTGTAGATAGCGGCAAAGATATTCAGATATATATCAACTCGCCCGGTGGTAGTGTATATGCCGGCTTAGGTATCTATGATACTATGCAGTTTATTAAACCCGATGTAGCTACTATCTGTACAGGTATAGCGGCTTCGATGGCAGCAGTACTGCTATGCGCAGGAGCTGAAGGCAAACGCTCTGCTTTGCCACATTCGCGCGTGATGATACACCAACCCTCTGGAGGAGCACAAGGGGTAGCGAGCGATATGGAAATCAACCTAAAAGAGATGTTGAAGCTCAAAAATGAACTTTACGAAATCATAGCCAAACACAGCAAACAGCCTTTTGCTAAGGTGTATAAAGACTCAGAGCGTGACTATTGGATGATAGCACGTGAGGCTAAAGAGTATGGTATGATAGATGAAGTATTAGAAAGAAAATAATGGCTAAAAAGAAAGAAGAAATAGAATTTTGCTCATTCTGTGGGCGTTCTGAACCCGAAACCGACATACTTATCAGAGGTATGGGAGGTAATATATGCAACTTTTGTGTAGATCAGGCTAATATCATTATTGAGGAAGCTCTGAGACACGAAAAAAACAAAGATAAAAAAGCTACGAATGTAGAAATATCTCTGAAAACGCCTCAAGAGATTAAGCGTTTTCTCGACCAATATGTTATAGGACAAGATTTTACTAAGAAAATACTATCAGTAGCGGTGTATAACCACTACAAGCGTTTGCAACAGCCTAACGTAGATGACGAGGTAGAAATACAGAAGAGCAACGTGATAATGGTGGGTGAGACCGGTACAGGTAAAACCCTTGTAGCACGTACTATTGCCAAAATGCTGAATGTACCTATTGCTATAGTAGATGCTACTGTACTGACTGAGGCCGGCTATGTAGGCGAAGATGTAGAGAGCATTCTTAGCCGTCTGTTACAAGCTGCAGACTATGATGTAGCTAAAGCCGAAAGAGGTATTGTATTTATAGACGAAATAGACAAGATAGCGCGCAAGAGCGATAATCCGTCTATTACTCGTGATGTTTCGGGCGAGGGCGTACAGCAAGCTTTGCTTAAACTTTTAGAGGGGTCAGTAGTGAATGTACCCCCTAAAGGTGGTCGCAAGCACCCTGACCAGAAGTATATAGAAGTAAATACCGAGCATATTCTCTTTATAGCAGGTGGAGCTTTTGATGGTATAGAGCGCGTGATATCTAAGCGCCTCAATATGCAGGCAGTAGGCTATAACTCCTCTAAAAACACGCATATAGACCGTAAAAACTTAGTGCAGTATATCATTCCTAAAGACCTGAAAGACTTTGGTTTGATACCTGAAATTATAGGTCGTTTGCCTGTGCTTACCTATATGAATCCGTTAGATAGACACACGCTTAGAATGATACTTACTGAACCTAAGAATGCTATTATCAAACAGTACCAAAAACTGTTTGAGATGGACGGTATAAGATTTGAGATAACAGAGGAAGCCCTCGACTTTATAGTAGAGAAAGCTTTAGAATACAAATTAGGAGCACGAGGCTTGCGTTCGTTATGCGAGAATATCCTAACCGATGCTATGTTTGAACTTCCTAATTCGGGTGTTAAAAATCTAACCGTTACTAAGGAATACGCAGAAGAGAAACTAAACAAATCGGCATTGCAAATTGCCTCATAACAATAACAACTATGGAACTAACATCTATTATACGCGAGAGTATGCTAAAGGCTATCAGCTATGAAACCTATCGGAATTTGATAGACAAGTATGAGGCTGAAGGCAAAAGCAGTGGGGTAGAACAGACTGAAGAACTGATACACTATACCGCTCTAAACCAGAAACGCTATAAACGACTTGATAAAACTATTGAGATAGCAGAAGATAAAGTGGCTTTTTTTAAGAATTATCCTAATAGCATTTGCTTATTGGTGATAACAGAGACTTGGT
Source organism: Capnocytophaga sp. oral taxon 329 str. F0087 (assembly GCF_000213295.2). Lineage (NCBI taxonomy): Bacteria > Pseudomonadati > Bacteroidota > Flavobacteriia > Flavobacteriales > Flavobacteriaceae > Capnocytophaga > Capnocytophaga sp. oral taxon 329. The sequence continues at coordinate 15,531 of NZ_KN390003.1, read as the reverse complement.
GTGGTGATGCGGCACAGATTTTGCCAGTGGTGCATAAGATAGCTGAGCTGAACCCTAAAATCACGATGAAAATAGTATTTCGTGATGAAAATGAAGCGCTAATGAATGAGTTTCTGACTAATGGGGGCAAGGCTATCCCTATAGTGATATTCTTAGATTTGCAGGATAAGGTGTTAGCACGTTGGGGCTCTCGTCCTTCAGTGGCTACCCAAATGGTAGCTGAAGAAAAAGCTAAGAATGGCAAGCTGACTCCTGAATTTAAAGAAGACCTTCAGAGATGGTACAACCAAGATAAAGGGGCTACTATCGTAGATGATTTTACTGCTATAATGCAATCTATCTTAACCGAAAAATAGTAAGTGTATGAAAAAAATAATAATAGCTTTAGGTGCTTTAGTAGCTATCACAGCCAATGCACAACAGACTGCTACAACAGAGCCTGTACAACAAACAGTACAATCAGTACAGACAACCCAAAATAATACAGTTCAGACTATTGCTGCTCCAGTAGAAGAAGCTAAGCCTACTACCTTAGAAGGGGTATTTCAGCAGCTGATAGACAGATCCGGGGCTTGGCAGAACTTCAAGATGTTAGACAGAGGTAAATTGGCTGCCTTTCAGCGCAGTATGACTGATAGCATCAACGGAGTACGCTCGCAATTAGTAGCTGAAAAGCAAAAAGTAAAAGAAAATGAGGCTACTATAAAAGAGCTCAACGACAAAATAACAGAGATACAAGCTGCCTTAGACCAAACTAAAGACCAAAAAGATAGTGTGAGTTTCTTTGGTGCTTTAGTATCTAAAGGGCTATACAATACTATTATGTGGGGTATCGTATTGGCTTTGGCATCGTTATTGGTACTTTATATCTACAAATTCTCTAATGGTAATGTAGTAACAAAAAAATCTATAAATGACCTAAACGAATTGCAAGAGGAGTACGAGAACTACCGCAAAGCAGCTATTGAACGCGAGCAGAAAGTACGCCGCCAATTGCAAGACGAAATTAACAAACACAGATAATCAATGCGCATTGATATTATTTCGGTAGTACCCGAATTGATAAAAGGTTTTTTTGACTATTCTATCATTAAGCGCGCTATAGATAAGCAGTTGGTAGAGGTGTATTTTCATAATTTGCACGATTATGCTAACAATGCTTATCGTCAAGTAGATGACTATCAGTTTGGTGGAGGAGCTGGTATGGTGATGATGATAGAGCCTATTGATAGGTGTATTTCGGCACTAAAGGCTGAACGTACTTATGACGAGGTTATATTTCTAACCCCCGATGGCGATACGCTGCAACAGAAAACAGCTAATAAGTTATCACTATCAGAAAATCTAATTGTTCTTTGTGGGCACTTTAAAGGGGTAGACCAGCGTGTACGCGACCATTTTATAACCAAAGAAATTTCTATAGGCGATTATGTGCTTTCAGGAGGTGAACTTGGAGCAGCAGTATTGTGCGATGCTGTTATCAGACTTATACCAGGGGTGCTCTCTGATGAGACTTCAGCTCTTACCGACTCATTTCAAGATAATCTATTAGCACCACCTGTTTATACGCGTCCTGCTAATTATAAGGGTTGGGAAGTGCCAGAGGTACTCACCAGCGGCAATACGCCTAAAATAGAGCAATGGCGAGAAGAAATGGCTTATCAGCGTACTAAAGAAAGAAGACCAGACCTGTTGAAATAAAGATAAAAAACATTAAAAAATGACACAACCAATGAAAAAACTATCTTACACGAATGGTGCTTCTAATATACCATTATTAGGAGAAACTATTGACGAAAATCTTCGGAAAACAGTGGCTAAGTTTCCTAATAATGATGCGCTTATATCAGTGCATCAGCACTATAGAGCCACTTATACAGAGTTTTATGAACAGGTAACTGCAGTAGCTAAAGGATTAATAGCTTTAGGAGTAAAGAGCGGAGACCGTGTAGGTATTTGGTCGCCTAACTGCTATGAATGGACATTGCTACAATATGCCACGGCCAAAATAGGTGCTATAATGGTAAATATCAATCCCGCATATCGCACCAGTGAGTTGATATACGTTATTAACCAATCTGGCTTGTCATACATATTTTCTGCTATACAGTTTAAGACAAGTCATTATAAAAAGATGATAGAAGATGCGCGCGAGTTTACTGATACCTTGCGCAAAGAAGTGTATTGG
>NZ_KN390003.1:2737-12679 GCF_000213295.2 Capnocytophaga sp. oral taxon 329 str. F0087 | reverse complement strand
AGTGTATTGGGGAGAGAGTTGGGAGTACTTTTTAGCTCAAGGTAAGAAAGTGTCAGATCAAAAATTGCAGTCATACGAAGCTAAAGTACAATTTGACGACCCTGTAAATATACAATATACTTCGGGTACTACGGGCAACCCTAAAGGTGTAACGCTAACACACCACAATATACTTAACAATGCTTATTTTATAGGTGTTAGAATGAACTATACTGATAAAGATAGGGTGTGTATACCAGTACCTTTCTATCATTGTTTTGGTATGGTAATAGGTAACTTGTGCTGTACGGCACACGGTGCTACAATGGTTATTCCTAATGATAGTTTTGACGCTACTAAAACTCTTGAGGCAGTAGAACGCGAGCGTTGTACTTCTTTGTATGGAGTGCCTACTATGTTTATCTCAGAATTATACACTTTAGATCGCCATCCTTATGACCTGTCGAGTTTGCGTACTGGCGTGATGGCAGGAGCTTTATGTCCGCCAGAGATTATGAAGCGAGTGAAAGAGCAGATGAATATGCACGAGATAACAATATGCTACGGAATGACCGAAACTTCACCTGTTTCTACCCAAACAAGAATAGGAGTCCCTTTTGAGAAACAAATACATTCGGTAGGTACTATACAAGACCACATAGAGATAAAAATTATCAATCCAGAGACTAAAGCTATCGTACCACGTGGCGAGAGCGGTGAGTTATGTACACGAGGATACTCGGTGATGCTAAAGTATTGGAACAGTCCGCAAGCTACCGCACAAGTAATAGATGAACAACGTTGGATGCACTCAGGTGACCTCGCAATGATGGATGAAGACGGCTATATACACATTTCAGGACGTATAAAAGACCTTATTATTAGGGGAGGAGAAAATATATCGCCTAAAGAGATAGAAGACTTCTTATACACTTATGAAGGAGTGATGGATGCCCAAGTGATAGGCGTACCAAGTAAGAAGTTTGGCGAGGAAGTAATGGCGTGGATAAAACCTAATGAAGGGGTTACCCTAACTGAAGAAGAGTTACGCAACTTCTGCAAAGACCGTATTGCGCACTACAAAGTGCCGCGCTATTGGAAGTTTGTTAATGAGTTTCCGATGACTATCTCAGGTAAAATACGCAAGGTAGAAATGCGCGAAATAGCCGCTGAAGAGCTTGGACTACAGTTAGAAGATTAGACAAAATTTTGATTTGACAATTAATATATCAACCATATAATTATCTAAAAAAGAAGAAAATGGTATACAAATTTAGAGTAATACTCGATGTAAAAGAAGATGTCTTTAGAGACATTATGATTCAAGGAGAGGCTACCTTAGAAGACTTTCACAATGTGATAAACCAATCATTTGGTTTTGCAGGAGATGAGATGGCTTCTTTTTACCTTACAGATGAGGATTGGAATCAAGGAGAGGAAATAACCCTTTTTGACCTATCAGAGAGTGGAGAAATACGCTTAATGGAAGAGACTACTATCGATTCAGTAGTAAATGAAGACGAACCTAAACTGCTATATGTCTATGATTTTATGCAAATGTGGACATTCTTTGTAGAATTAGTAGAGGTAGATGAAGAAGAAGCTGGGGTATCATACCCTACAGTAGTGTATGCTCACGGTACTATTCCAGCTGAGGCTCCTGAAAAATCATTTGTAGCTGACGATTTTAATGAGTTTGACGATGAGTTTAATGACTTTGATATAGACGAAGAAGACTACGAAAGTTTTTCAGAAGAGGACTACTATCGATAATAAGCTAATAGGTAATAAGTAAAAAACTATGCTAAATTTATATACCACTAATATTGAAACACTTTCGGTGCATAGAGTAGGCAATCAGAGTAAAGGGGAACCTCTTTTCTTATCAGAAAGTCCTTATGCACTGAATGATGAAATTATAGGTTTGCTAAAAGAATATTTTTTTAAACCTTTTAGAGAGAAAGAGGAGAATTATTTTAGATTTGTACACGATGCTGATGTAGAGTTTAACGAACTTTATCAGTTGGTAACTCCTATTTTTGAAGATGAGAGTTGTATTCACCAGCAGTCGAAAAAGATAGCACAGCACCTCTATAACCAATCTAATCACCCGCATATAAAGAGTGGAGAGGTATATGTGGCTTTGCTACACGATACTTACTTAGACAATGAAAAAGTGAAAGCAGTGGGTATTTTTAAGTCGGAGGTGAAGAATAGCTTTTTTCAGTTTGAAGAGCAACCTAACCAATTAGAAATTATTATTCAGGAAGGGGTAAATATTCAGAAATTAGATAAAGGTTGTATTATTTTTAACACCAATAAGGAAGAAGGATATAAAATACTGTCAGTAGATAGTAATCGTTATGATACTAAGTATTGGCTTGAAAACTTTCTGAATGTAGATGCCCTAATTGATGATAACTTTTATACTAAAAAGTACTTGAAGTTTAGTCAGGATTTTGCTAAAGATGTTATTCTACCAGCAGAAGATAAGAAAGAGGAAGTACTTTTTATGAATAGGGCTATTAATTACTTTGCTAAAAATGATGATTTTGAAGAAACCTCATTTGTAAATGAAGTGTTTGACAATCCAGAATTTATACCAGAGTTTAAGCACTATAAAGTAGAGAAAGGGCCTAAGTATCAGATAGAAGATGTGTCAAGTTTTCCAATAGCTAATAAAGCCGTATCGGATGTGCGCAAGAAGATTAAAAATGTGATAGACTTGGATACGAATATACAGATACGTATGGATTTTATCAATCCTGAATCGGCAGATAAGTTTATAGAGAAGGGTTGGGATGAGGAGAAGCAGATGTATTATTACTTAGTGTATTTCAATAAAGAACAGAAAAACAAGGAGTAATAGTTAATAACAAATGATAAACGACAAACAATAAATCTTCAAGATTTATCGTTTGTCGTTTTTTTATGCTTATTTCTGAAGTACTTTGTGTACGGCTTTTATAATACCATCTTTGTCTAATCCGTATTTTTGCATCAGTTGGGCTGGGGTACCGCTTTCACCGAAAGAATCGTTTACAGCAACAAACTCCTGACGAACAGGGTAATGCTGGGTGAGTACGCGTGCTACGCTTTCGCCTAAGCCTCCATAGTAATTGTGCTCTTCGCAGGTAACTACTGCTTTGGTTTTCTTCACTGATTTAAGAATTATATCTTCATCTAAAGGCTTGATAGTATGAATGTTGATTACTTCAGCAGAGATGCCTTTTTGCTCTAATTCTTCACAAGCTAATAGAGCTTCCCATACTAAGTGTCCGGTAGCTATAATAGTAACATCAGTGCCTTCATTGAGCAATATACCTTTTCCTATTTCGAACTTTTGATCTTCAGGTGTAAAGTTGGCTACTGCAGGTCTGCCAAAGCGTAGGTAAACAGGCCCTACATAATCAGCAATGGCAAGAGTAGCTGCTTTGGTTTGGTTATAGTCGCAAGGATTGATAACCACCATATTAGGAAGCATTTTCATCAGCCCGATGTCTTCTAATATTTGGTGAGTAGCTCCGTCTTCGCCCAAGGTAAGACCTGCGTGAGAGGCACATATTTTCACATTTTTATTAGAATAGGCTATCGATTGGCGTATTTGGTCGTATACGCGTCCGGTAGAGAAGGCAGCAAAAGTACCTGTGAAAGGTATTTTGCCTCCGATAGTAAGTCCGGCAGCAATGCCCATCATATTAGCTTCGGCAATGCCAATTTGGAAGAAGCGTGTAGGGTTCTCTTCAATAAATTTTTCCATTTTGAGAGAGCCAATAAGGTCGGCACAGAGGGCTACCACATTGGGGTTAGTACGACCGAGCTCAGCTAAGCCAGCTCCGAACCCACTTCGGGTATCTTTTTTTCCTGTATCAATATATTTTTTCATTGTTATAATAATGATAATCAATTTAGGCGCAAAGGTAATATATAATTAGCAAATTAGCAAATTAGTAAATTGAGAAATATTGCTCGCCGACTTTTCTTCGCTTATCTTTCGCTCATCCTTCGGTGTAGGTATATCTAAAGTAAAGGTATGGTGGAAAAATATAGCCTTATTAGTTGCTATTTCATAATTAATTTGTATATTTGCGCCCGATTTTAATACCTCTTACCATTACTTTATACTTTCAAAATAAAAAATGTCTACTAAAAAATTATTTACTTTAATAACAACTATTTTTACATAAAATGTTCAACTTTGTAGAGTTAAAAACAAAAAAGCTTCCTGAACTACAGGCTATAGCTCAGCAGCTAAATGTACCTAAGTATCGCTATCTGAATAAGTTAGACCTTATAAATCAGATTATTGCCTTTCAGGAGAAAGGAGGACAAACGCCTTTGCCTCAGGAAGATACCCCTAAGAAAACTGTAGTAGCCGCTGATAGTCAATCAGAAACTAAGTCAGAGACTAGGTCAGCATCTAAATCAGAAGCCAAACCGGAAGCCAAATCAGAATCTAAACCTACCCCTAAATTAGAGGCTAAACCCCAACCAGAAGCTAAAAAGAAAGGTGGAAAAAAGAAAATAGAAGTTCCGCAAAAAGTGGGAAGTTCTAATCAAGAGAATTTTGCCAAAACAACTGTTAGTAAGTCAGTTAGAGCAGAAGAAGAAAATAAAGGGGACTATAAGCCGTCTTTTCAGAAGAAAAATACTTCACAAAACACTAACACTCCTCCTAAAGCAGCTGCTCCTGCTGCTAATTACAATCCTAACAATAATTATGTAGTTGATGCTGATAACTTCGACAAAGAAAAGAAAAATCGCTATAGAGCTCCTGATTTTGAGTTTGATAGCGTGGTAGATTGCGAAGGAGTACTTGATATTACAGCTGATGGGTATGGCTTTTTGCGTTCTTCGGACTATAATTATTTAGCATCGCCAGATGATATTTATGTATCGCCTTCACAAATACGCCTGTTTGGATTGCAAACCGGTGATACGGTACACGGAGAGGTACGTCCGCCTAAAGAAGGAGAAAAGTACTATCCGCTGTTAAAAGTGATTAAGATTAACGGTCTTGACCCACAAGTGGTGCGCGATAGGGTTCTTTTTGAGCATCTTACGCCTCTTTTTCCTAATGAAAAATTTGAGTTAGCTGGTAGAGGTTCAACTATTTCAACACGTCTAATAGATTTATTTGCCCCTATAGGGAAAGGGCAGCGCGGTATGATAGTGGCGCAACCTAAAACGGGTAAAACGATGTTGCTAAAAGACATCGCTAATGCTATCAGCAAGAATCACCCTGAAGTGTACCTGATGGTATTGCTTATAGACGAACGCCCTGAGGAGGTGACTGATATGCAGCGCAGTGTAAGGGGAGAGATTATCTCATCAACTTTTGATAAAGAGGCAAGTGAACACGTAAGAATAGCCAATATAGTATTAGAAAAGGCAAAACGATTGGTAGAGTGCGGTCACGATGTGGTAATTCTGCTTGACTCAATAACCCGCTTGGCACGTGCTTATAATACGGTGCAACCGGCTTCGGGTAAGGTGCTTACAGGGGGGGTAGATGCCAATGCGCTACACAAACCTAAACGCTTTTTTGGTGCGGCGCGTAATATAGAAAACGGAGGGTCGCTATCAATTATAGCTACAGCTCTTACGGATACGGGGTCGAAGATGGATGAGGTGATTTTTGAAGAATTTAAAGGAACTGGCAATATGGAACTACAGTTAGATAGGCGTATAGCTAACCGCCGTATTTTCCCTGCTATAGACCTGATGGCTTCTTCTACACGTCGTGATGACTTGTTATTAGATGAAAATACCCTAAACCGTACGTGGGTGTTGCGTAAGTATTTGGCAGAGATGAATCCGATAGAAGCCATGGAATTTATGGAGAAACAGATGAAGCAAACACGGAATAATCAAGAGTTTTTGGCAACAATGAATAATTAAAAATTATTGATATACAGTAGTTTATAAAATTTTATAAAAAATATTTGAAAAATAATTGCCGAAAAATTTGCAGATAATAAAAATAGTTGTACCTTTGCACCCGCATAAATGAAACAACAATATGTTTATGCAACTGGAGAGATGGCAGAGCGGTTGAATGCGGCGGTCTTGAAAACCGTTGAGGGTAACACCTCCGGGGGTTCGAATCCCTCTCTCTCCGCAGAATAGCAAAAATGGACTAAAATGGGGATACCTGTTTTAGTCTTTTTTATTTTTTGTGCGGTAAGGCGGGAAGATTGAGAAGGCAGAGAAGATTGGGAAGGCTGAGAGGGCAGAGAAGATTGAGAAGGCTGGGAAGATTGAGAGGACTAGGAAGATTGAGAGGACTAGGAAGATTGAGAGGACTAGGAAGATTGAGAGGGCTAGGAAGATTGAGAGGGCTGGGAGAATGTGATAAATATTTATTATTATGATAGCAGAACATTTTTTTTATACAAAACAAGGGAACAGCGAGGCTAAGGTTATTGTTTTTCTGCACGGGTTTTTAGAAGACCACAGTATATGGAAAGATTTAGCTGATAGGCTATCAGATGATTATTGTGTGATAGCCATAGACTTATTAGGGCACGGCAAAACGCCCACTATCGCCCCAGTACATACTATGGAGCGTATGGCGGAAGAGGTGTACACTATCCTACAAAAGGAAGCCGTAAGTACTTGTACGTTAGTAGGTCACTCGATGGGAGGTTATGTAGCGCTTGCTTTTGCTGAACTTTTTGCTCAGAAAGTGGCTGGTTTGATACTAATGAACTCTACTCCGCTACCCGATTCAGAAGAGAAAAAAGCTAATAGAGACCGCGTGCTAAAGGTGATTGAGAAACAGAAGGAGCTATTTGTACGCACTGCCGTAACCAATCTTTTTAGCGAGACCAATAGACTGACAATGCAAGCAGATTTAGAAAAATTGGTGGCAATTGGTTTGGCTACCCCTAATGAGGGTATAGCAGCTGCCTCGCTTGGAATGAAGGAACGTCCTGACCGCACAGAAGTATTTGAGCAATTGCAGGCTAAAAAGCATATTATTATGGGGAAAAATGATGCGCTGATACCTTATGAGGCTATGATAGCAATAGCCGATAGGGTAGGGGCAAGCTATAGTTTGCTGTCAGGGGGACATCTGTCATATATAGAAAACAAACAAGAAACCTTAGAGGCTTTGCGCCACTTTATGAGTTAATTATGAAAGCGTTCTTATTACTAATCAGTGTGTTAATGATAGCTTGTAGTGAGCCGACCCAACCATCGACACAGACTACAAAAAGTACTACAGCCATTATACAGAAGGATACTGTTCAAGCAAAGTCTGCTGCTGAAGAGGTTGCTACTTTTACTAAAACTCTTACCACAGATACGGCTATACCCTTTCTGTACGAATACGAAAAGCAACACAAAGAACGTTATGTACGTATCATCACTGACTACGGCAATATTGATATTGAGTTATTTAATGAAACACCTTATCACCGCGCGAATTTTATATTTCTAACTAAGCAAAAATACTTTGATGGGACTGTCTTTCACCGAGTGGTAAAGAATTTTGTAATACAAGGAGGTAATTCGGAAAGTTGGGATATTAGCAGACGTCGTGCCGCTATTGGGGCTTATCTTTTGCCCCCTGATACTAAAAAAGGGTTTAAGCACCACAGAGGTACTGTGTCGATGCCCAGCAGTGATATAGACAATCCGCACCAGTTTGCTTCGCCATACGAATTTTTTATAGTGGTACAGAAGCCAGGAGCTTATCATTTAGATGGTAAATATACCGCTTTTGGGAGAGTAATTGCGGGTATGGAAGTGGCTGATAAAATCAATCAGGTAGAGACTGAAGGCAGAGATGACTGGCCTAAAAAAGACATCAAGATGAAAGTAATTATACTTAACAAATAGCATATCTTATGAAGTATTATATTATAGCAGGAGAAGCATCGGGAGACCTACACGGAGCAAACCTTATGAAAGCCCTACTTGACAAAGACCCAGCAGCTGATTTTCGTTTTTGGGGAGGTGACCAAATGGCTAAGGTAGGCGGTACATTGGTAAAGCACTATCGAGAACTCGCTTTTATGGGTTTTTGGGAGGTGCTTACTAATCTGCGTACCATACTTAAGAATATAGATTACTGCAAAAAAGATATAGCTAACTTTAAGCCCGATGTGCTCATCTTTATAGATTACCCAGGGTTTAATATGCGCATAGCTCAATGGGCTAAGCAACAACATATCCCTACCCATTACTATATATCGCCCCAAATATGGGCTTGGAAAGAGAATAGGATAAAGGCAATTAAACGAGATGTAGATTTTATGTATGTGATATTGCCTTTTGAAAAAGCCTTTTACGAGCAAAAACATCAATATCCCGTACACTTTGTAGGTCACCCACTGTTAGATGCTATAGCGCAGCGTGAAGAGGTAGATGCTGAAACATTTAAGAGCGAAAACGGTTTAGACAGTCGTCCTATTATAGCTTTGCTACCCGGTAGTAGAAAGCAAGAAATAGCCAAGATGCTGAAGATAATGCTTTCGGTAGTAGATGATTATCATCAGTATCAGTTTGTGATAGCAGGAGCCCCCTCAATAGATTATGAATTTTATCAGCAATTTATAAAAGAAGAAAATGTACACTTCGTAAGCGGTAAGACCTACGACCTGCTATCGGTATCATATGCTGCCTTAGTAACCAGCGGTACTGCCACCTTAGAGACAGCCTTACTAAATGTACCTGAGGTAGTTTGTTATAAAGGCAGTTGGCTGTCTTACCACATCGCTAAACGGATTATTAAGCTGAAATACATTTCGTTAGTAAACCTAATAATGGATAAACCTGTAGTTACTGAGCTTATACAAGGAGACCTCACTAAGAAGAACTTAGAAAAAGAGCTTGACAAACTTTCTACCTATACGCGCCGCTACGAGATATTTAAAGACTATGTGCTACTGCGTGAAAAATTAGGCGGAGAGGGAGCCAGTGAAAAAACCGCTGCCTTAATAGTAAAGAAATGAGACTGAAGGGTTATTATATCAATACTGCAGATATTTTGCTCCTACTAAATGTGATGTTATTTGCTTTAGCGAAAGTCGTCACGCTTTTAGGGTTGATAGAAGAGTCAGAACTCAATAGTTGGGTATGTGTACCTTATTCGCTGAATTTATACTTAGAACGCCCTTGGACATTGTTTTCATACGCCTTTTATCACGTAAGCCTCTCTCATCTATTTTGGAATATGCTTTTTCTGTTTTTCACGGGGCGCATATTCTTCAATCTCTTCAATATAAAGCAATTTTTAGTTGCTTATATATGGGGGGTACTGGTAGGAGGAACCGCTTTTTTAGTTTTGGGTCATTTTTTGCCCGCTTCAGTTGGTAATACTATTTTGTTAGGCGCTTCAGCAGGTATTATAAGTGTTTTTGCTTTTATAGCGACCGTAACTCCTTCATACGGAGTGTATATATTTACACTCAGAGTAAAAGTGTTGTATCTGTTAGTGGCCATTATACTATTTGACTTATTTGATTTTTCGGCTAATTCAGGAGGCAAAATAGCTCATCTGGGAGGAATTATAGCAGGAATAATGGTGGGAGTAATGGCAAAATACCAGCTTTGGAGTCGTAAGCGTATGCGTGTAGAGATGCCAGAAATGAAACCTAACAAACCAGAAAGACAAAAAGTGAAGCAGCACCGCATCAACCAATTGTTAGATAAAATAAATGCTAGTGGCTATGCCAGCCTAACTGATAAAGAGAAGAAATTCTTATTTGAAGCTAGTAAAGAAAATGATATGTAATGTTAATTTTTTGCTAACAGAATATTTTTAACAAAATTTTAACATATATGAATTGTTTTTTTCGTACCTTTGCATCGGTTGAATGATAATTGAAATTAATGATGTTTAGAAAACTACCCTTAATATTAAGCTCAATGTTAGTGGTAATCTCTTGTAAAGAAGAGAATACTGAATGTACTGTGCTCAGAGGATTTTTTCCTAACTCTAAAGATCCCTCT
>NZ_KN390003.1:0-2007 GCF_000213295.2 Capnocytophaga sp. oral taxon 329 str. F0087 | reverse complement strand
GAGAGTATCTCATTTTCAGGAAGAGGGGCAGCGATTAATAACTTCATATTGGTTCAAGCAAACGAAGCACGAAGAGAAGCAGATCTTTTTAAAAAATACCAATCATTGCCGCCGAACCTTTATAAAGAGAAAATTGATTCGCTGTACCAACTAAAGAAAAATGAGTATGAGGCTTTTGTGAAAGTGAATCCGACACTTTCGGAGAAAGCGAAAGACTTAGCCTTAGTGAGTGCTACTTTCCCTCTTTACAAAGAAATGGAAATATATCCGTTTGTATATCAGAGTGAAGATAATGTACCGCTGAATTGTGTACTGCCAGAAGATTTTTACGATTACAGAAAGCGTATTAATTATAACGATACTTTCTTAGAGTACTTCAGACCCTACTATCGCTATATGGTAATGTATATCAATAACTTAGCTTTTACTAAATATACATACAATAAACATACTTTAGTAGATGTAAGCCAAGAGTTAGGTTTTCATTTAGAGAAGATAAAAATTATAGACAGTCTTTTTAGTAAAGGAAGTTTGAGAGATAACCTATACCGAAATGCAGCATACGCTTATATCTTTAATATTCATATTCAGGAACATAGAGCATATAAAGACTATTTTCATAAATTTGCGAAGTACAACAAAGACAACGAACACAAAGCAGAGCTAGATAAAGTATTTCGGAATGTTATCGCTCTACAAGCGGGTAATCAGCCGCCAGATTTTGACCTGATAAACACTAAAGGAGAACCTACTAAATTTTCGGAAATTCAGAACCCTAAGATGACCACCATATACTATTTTTGGTCGGTTAACCAACAAGAGCTTTCTAATTTAATATTTAATAGAATTTCGCAGCTCAAACGACTTTTTCCTAATGTGAAGTTTGTGGGGATAGATATAGGGCAAGATAAGACCCAGTGGAAGAAACAAGTACAGAATACTGATTGGACAGACCAATATCATTCGATAAACTTTATGGACTTGTCGCAGAAAATTTTGATAAACAACATCAATAAATCACTAATAATAGACAAAGACGGACGTATTATCTCGGCATTTGAGGATATTTTTAGTCCTAACTTAGAAAAAATATTATTGTCAAAAGAATCATAACTATGACAGACCAGATTATTACTCTTGTAATGTATTGTATTCCTGCCTTGGTGGTAGGGGCCGTAGCTTTTTACTTCTTCAGGATACATATAGAGAATGAAGATCGCAAACGGATGTTTTTGCTTCAGCAGGAAACTTATAAGTTTACTTTTCCTATTAAGCTGCAAGCCTATGAGCGAATGACGCTATTCTTAGAGCGCATTACTCCGCAACAATTGTTTTTGCGTATTCCGCCTGGTGATTTGACTAAAAAAGAATACGAAATACTGCTCACCAATACTATAGACCAAGAGTTTGAGCACAATTTGGCACAGCAGATATACTTAAGTCCAAATTTGTGGAACATCATACGCACAGCTAAAGCAGCCACCATACAGCTGATAAGAAAGGCTGCTTATAATGAAAGTGTGAAAGATGCCCCTGAAATGGTGGAGGCAGTATTCAAGGAATTTATAGATAGGACTACCCCTTCGGCAAATGCGCTGAGCCATCTGAAAGAAGAAGTACGTCAATTTTTGAGATAAGATAAGGGCTTTCTGAGAAAATCAGAGAGCCTTTTTTTTGATAAATAATTTTTAATTGCAATTTTTGGGTTGTAATTCATAATTATTTTGTACATTTGCCTCAGATTTAAAAGTGTAAAAGTCATTATGAAAATACTCCTAAAGTCAGCGAGAATTATTGACAAAGAAAGTGAATTTCACAATACAGTGAAAGACATATTGATTTCAGATGGAACAATAACACATATTTCAGACCAGCTTGGAGAAGTGCAGGTAGATAAGGTAATCGCCGATGCATATGTGTCGCAAGGTTGGACAGACAGTAGTGTATGCTTTGGCGAACCAGGCTATGAAGAGAGAGAGACCTTGGCTAATGGTATGCTGACCGCTG
>NZ_KN390002.1:38522-40450 GCF_000213295.2 Capnocytophaga sp. oral taxon 329 str. F0087 | reverse complement strand
GCAGATGGTACTACGCAAGTGGGAGAGTATGTCGCCGCCTTCTTATAAAAAGAGCAATCTAAATAATTAGATTGCTCTTTTTTTGTTTTAAAGAATTGAGCTGTATACCATACTAAACAAAATATCAAAGAACACGTTTTTTAGACTGCAAAATTGCAGTTAATTTTGTTCTTAAGCAAATAGTTGTCGTATGGAGGAACAAGGTTGTAAACTTAGAAAGAGTAATGAGTTTATTCAGAGCCTTTTTGATAAGGGGTATAACCTATGCTTCAAATTTTTTCAAAATCAATTAAAGACAGGCTTGAGCAGAGGTTATTATGAAGAGAATAGGGGTTAGTAGAAATTAAAACAGTGTGAGATTTTACTGTATAATACTCATATAAAAAAGCGATTCCTTACTAAGAGAATCGCTTTTTTATTACTTTTTAGGGTTATTTTTTTGTCAGTTCACTTTCAAAAAAAGTAATCAATTTATTTATAACATCTTTTTCACGTTTTTCAATATCTTCCTTCACCCAGTCAGATTTAGGATATTTTGAGAGACTCTGAACTGTAGCTATTTCAGACTCAGCATATTTGTTTTTTTTCAGTGCAAAATATTGATTCCCAGCTTGTATATTAAGCCTCTTTTCAAAAATAGTTTTATTACCTAATTTATCTAAATATAAATCAGCATCATCTCTTTCCCAACCATTATAGTTTGTATTTTGCCATTTCTTAGGGAAAATGTGTTCTATATCAAAGTTATTGTTTATTAATTTTGTTTGATTTTCATCTAAGTATGCATAAAGTAATAAAAGAGCTCTAGTCATTCTTGTAGAAGAACCAATGCTTTCAATACGCTCTCTTAAAGAATCTTTATTAAACTCAATATTGTATTTTAGTTTGTTTTCAGTGTGTAATGCTATGCAAGAATCAAAAATATCATCTCTAATGACATTTACTGATGGAGCATATATAAATTTTACAAATAAGAAAGCAGTAAGTTCTCTGAGTATAGAATTAAATTTTTCGTCAAAATTAGGAGTATTTCTATTTCTAATAAAAAATACACTTACAGGAAATTTCCAAAATTCATTGGGGTAGTAGTTTAAACATTGGATATATTTCCTTGTATCATCAGATATATAATAAGGATATTGATCAATGGCTTTATTGCTATTTAGATACCTCCAAAAGATAGCAAGATCTATAATATCTGCTAATAAGTTGGGGCTTCTGAGTTTTTCGTACTTATTTTCAGCATAAAACTTTCTCAATCCTATTTCTCTTGATTTATCTTTTTTTTCTGCTCTAAGAATGTGAGTGTAGTATTTGAAGACATCATCAATAGTAAAATTCCCTTCTTCACATATTTTTGTTAATTCTTTCCACTGATCAGTAAATTCTCTTTTAGCTTCTCTCTCATAATTTTTATATAACTGAGCTTTAAATATATCAGAATCAGCAAGAGGCATTCCTCTATCATTTAAAGTAGAAAATATAGTGAGGGCAGTATCTTGTGTATCGCATTCTATTGGTAGAATTACACATTGTTCAAGAATTGTTACGCAGAAGTCATTCCAATGCAAAGGATTACTTTTAGCATATTCATTACATTGCTCAAGAAAGAAAGCATAGTTAATGGAATAATTGTCTTGTTTATTTTTATCAACTTCCCCTATTTCTAAGATTTTGTGAAAAGTATTATTATCCTCATCTGTAGCAACTTCAGAATGAATATGAATTTTAGTTTTATCTTCTACTTGTTGTGATATTCTGCTTACTTCCCAAATGCAAGGTGCTATTTGATTTTTAAGTCCCGTTACATTAGAATCTTCATCCATCATTTCAAGTTTTTTATAAAAAGCTCGTAGTAACAACATAAAAGATGTAATACGCTGTTGCCCATCTATTATTTCAGGATTCTTATCATTATTTGTATAAGA
>NZ_KN390002.1:27346-37677 GCF_000213295.2 Capnocytophaga sp. oral taxon 329 str. F0087 | reverse complement strand
GAGACAATAGTACCTAAAAAGTAGTCAGAATGTTTTTTAGCTTCTGTTGTGTAAAACTCTTTGAGATCTTCCCATAAAGTTCTACATTTATCAATATCCCATTTGTAAGGGCGTTGATAATCAGGAATAATAATTTTTTTAGTTTTTAACTCTGAGAAGAGTTCTTTAATGCTTTTTTTACTTACGATAAGGTCTGCCATTTTTTATATGTTTTATTGGTTCTTGCAGCAAATGTACAAAATTAAATTATATAAAAAGCTCTTTTAATTTATTTTTTTACCTTAAAGCATTTACAAGAAGAACTGACAGCCAAACAAAAATAACAGTCAATAAAAAAGCGACTCCCAACTTTAAGGAAGTCGCTTTTTTTGTTAGCCTAAAAAGGTAGATCATCTTCTTCTATAGGAGCTGCCGCTGGTGGCGTAGCTGCTTGCGGAGGCACTTGGAAAGGCTGCTGTGGTTGCCCTAATGGTTGCCCTTGAGGCATTGACTGAAAGGGCTGAGCAGGAGCCTGCTGATATTGCGGTGGCGCTTGCTGGTACTGAGGCTGTGCATATCCCTGAGGCGGATAGGCAGGCTGTCCGTATCCTTGTGGAGGGTATTGCGCATAGCCTTGTGGCGGATAAGCAGGTTGTCCATACCCTTGAGGAGCTGCCTGTGCAGCTGCCATAGCGTCTTGTATGCGCCATCCTTGCAAGTTCACTATATATTTAGTTTCCCCTTGTGGATTTACCCATTCGCGTCCTCTTACGTTGAAGCTGATGAGCACCACTTGTCCTTCGTGGAAGCTGTCGAGTAGGCTGCATTTCTCTTGTACAAAATCGAATGGTATGTACTGAGGGTACTGATCTTCAGTCATAATTACCACATCGCGGCGTTGAAAGCCGTTCTGACCTACCGTTTGAACAGGTCCTATTTTTATGATTTTACCTTGAATTTCCATATTTGCCATATTTTGGTCTTACATTTTAAATTTCTTGTCGGCAAAAGTACAACATAATTTGCGAATTAGCAAATTTGTGAGTTACCAACTACGCTAATCTGTAGTACTCTTTTAGTTTTTGGGGTTACCCTAAAGCGGTGGTCTAAGCGCTTGCCCACCACCCATACTATACGGTCGCCACTGCACAATAACCATTGCTGCTGACGCGCTATCTGACTGTATTTTTCGTCTATAAAATACTTGCTCAACTTCTTAGCACTACCCAAGCCTATAGGGTAAAATATATCACCCTCGCGCTTGTGTCGCAATGCTAATGGGAACTCTAATTTATCAGCATCTACACTGATAGTATTAGGGTCTTCCGATATGGCAGCGGTAGGGGGTACCTCTTCAAATACCAAACGTATAGGGGTTGTAACCTCGCGCGTACCCTCAGCTATCAGAAAAGGCGCTTCTTCTTCGTCCTCTATTGGCAACAACCATACCCATTCTTTGTCCTTTATCAGTTGGTGAGAGGGCGAACAGAGCATCTTGCCCGCTTCCGCCGTAAATAAAAGCTGCTGCAAGTCCTTTACATTGTTGAACCCGTAGGGATAGAAGAGCCTATGCAGCACCAAAGGCAGTTCAGGCACTTGCAGTAGGGGAGAGGGGCTAATGCGAATAGGATCCCCCTGAAAACACTCATTTCTTATCTTTTCGATATAATAATCGATAAAACGAGCCGATTGGTGCAAATATTCTTGCGTTTGATTAAAGTTTTCTAAGTAATTAGGGTGTACGTAGCGCAATTGAGGGATAATTTCGTGCCTAATAACGTTGCGCACGTACTTATTCGAAGCATTCGAGCTATCCTCACGCCAACTCAGCTGCTTTGCTTGGGCGTACTGGTATATTTGCTGACGCGAAAACGAAAGTAACGGACGTATTAGCTTGCCATTTTGCTGCGGAATACCCAAAAGACCGTCTAAACCACTGCCACGCGATAGGTTAATCAAGAAAGTCTCAAGGTTGTCGTTAGCGTGGTGGGCAGTGGCTATATAGGCGCAGGCATAAGCCTGAGCCATACGGTCAAACCATTCATAGCGAAGCTCACGGGCAGCCAATTGGGTGTTTAGCTGGTGCTCTTTGGCGTAGGCGTGAGTGTCGAAGCGCTCTACCAATAGCTGTACTCCTAAGCGCTCCGCAAAGCTGCGCACAAAAGCCTCATCGCCATCGCTTTCTTCTCCGCGCAAGCTAAAATTGCAGTGGGCGAGTATCACCTCGGCACCGTGACTGTAGAGCAGGTGGGCTAGCACCACGCTGTCGATGCCCCCGCTGATAGCCACCAACACACGCTGGTGCTTCAGCGCTTCTAAAAGGTTCGTTTTCATCGGTATATAGGGTTAAACTATCCCAAAGCGGGCAATCGTATTGAGTTTGCCTATCAGGCTTTTGGTTGCCGTATGGGTATAAGTCTTTTTGCGGTATTGGCTTACGGGCTGTATGCCTATAAGGCTGTTGGTGATAAATAGTTCATCGGCTTTTTGCAGTTCAAAAGGCGAAATAGAGGTCTCCTCCACCTGATAATCGCCTACTTTTTGTAGCGATTTTATAAGCATCTTGCGGGTAATGCCGTTTACAGCGCCATCGGTTAGGGCAGGCGTCTTTAGCGTGTTGCCATTTACTAAAAAAATATTGCCGTCCAGCGCCCCTGCAATGTTCTTTTGGCTGTTGAGCAGTATGCAGTTCTGATAGTCGTTTTCTTGGGCGAAAATACTGCCCAATACGTTCACTATCCGATTGGTGTGCTTAATGTTAGCCAACAAATCGGGTTGTATATAAAAATCCTTAAAAAGTTCCACCTCGTACGGCTCTTCGTTTAGCACGTAGAAAGCGCTGCTTAAGGGCTGTGTTTCAATAAGATATTCTATGTCGTTATTAGTAGGGGTATAAGTGTTGCCGCTCTTTCTAAATATGCTGATGCGTACCCTTACGGGCTGACTTTCAAGGGCATTGCTGCGGATAGTTTTTAGTATTTCCTCTTCAATGTATTCCATCGAAAAAGACATTGGTATATTCATACGCAGCACGCGCATGCCTGCCATTAGGCGCAGGTAGTGTTCTTCCCAAAACAACAACTGCTGATAGCTGTACTTGCTCACATCGGTTACGGCATCGCCGTAGGCAAAGGCGCGGTTGTGCAGCGCAAGTATATTGCCCTCTGCACCGATAAGCACGCCATTATAGTTTATATTCATTTATTTTTAAAAGTGATTTATTTTTAGTTAAGGGTATTTTTAGCCGCCAATACGTGCTTTTAGGTCAGCAATTTGCAGCCGCCACATCTGTTTTGCCTCTTCTATCTCATCAGGATAGGCAAAATCGACGATAACAAGCGATACTTCTTGGGTAAGTTCATCTACATTGATACGAATTTCGAAGAAAGTATTCGCAGGGTCGTCATCTACCCAATGAAACCGTATGTATTCGTCTAACTTAGTGCGCATCAAGATAGCTTTTTCGGGCGATTTATTCCAGAAAAACAGATATACATCGGCATCAGCGCGTACATCGTCAGCGTACCACGAAGCCAATCCTGCCGGAGTGGATATGTACTGGTAAAGCAACTGCGGAGAGGCATTAATGCCCACTTCCAATTGGTATTTTTCTTTCGTATTCATATCGGTAGGGGGGTTAGGGGCTTTAGTGGGCGCAATATACAACATTTTTTTTAATTAGCACCAATCCCGCTACTTTATCTCTTTTAGTTTTTTAATAACTTCTTCAGTATTAGCGCGTTGAGTGTAGTCAGCATTAACAAAAGCATATACTATTACCCCCTTTTGGTTAATGATATAAGTAGCAGGCATCGGCAATTGGTTCAAATGATTACCATTGTAAGCCGATAGTCCAAACCCTTTTTCATACCTAACTGCAGTGTTCTCATCTAAGGTGAAAACCAATCCGTAACGGCTGGCAACCTCGTTATTAAGGTCTGTTAGTATTTCAAATGCTAACTGATGTTTTTCTTTGGTCGATAAACTGTAGTCAGGAAGCTCAGGGGTTAAGGCTACAAAGGTAGCACCTTGTGCTTTTATTTCGGGTAAAACTTCTTGCCAGCCTTGTAGCGCCCTATTACAATACGGACACCAACCTCCGCGATACCAAGTTAGCACCACATTCCCATTTTTCAGTAGGGTAGAGAGTTTTACTTTTTTGCCTAAGGCATTTTTAAGGGTGAATTGAGGGGCTTTATCACCCACTTTTAGCGCTTTAGAAGTGTCTTGCCCATAAATAGGCGCTACTGCCAATAAGACAGCAAATAATAGTGTTTTGAATATTTTCATTAGTTAAATAAAAATAAAATTTCCTTAAAATAGTATCAAAGATTATACCATTTGCCTTCGTCTGACAGTAATAATAATAGCGATACAGAAACGATATAGGAACGATACAGGAACATCGAACGATGAGCGAAGGATAAGCGAAGGATAAGCGAACCGTTACCGAAGTGGAAGCAGCTAAAAAAATATCTTCTTTAATGCTGCTAATTTCTTAAAAATATCTTATTTTTGCACGCTATTTATGAATTGAAAAATGAAGAAATATCATACCAAAACCTTTCTTTTTGCACTATTATTAATCCTCCTCATTTCCGCAGGGGCGGTGGTCTTCTTCTTTACTCATAAAGAGGACTATACTTCTGTAGAAGCTGTTGATACTGTGGGGCATAACAGCTATGTGGGGGCTGCTTCCTGCCGAGAATGTCACTCTGCTGAGCACCAGCAATGGCAGCTATCCGACCACTTCAAAGCGATGCAAATCGCTAATGACAGCACCGTATTAGGCGATTTCAACACTTCGTATACCGCCGATGGTATCACCTCGCGTTTCTTTAAGCGAGATGGCAAATTCTTTATCAATACCCAAAACGAAAAAGGCGACTACCAAGACTACGAGGTGCTGTATACCTTTGGCTATTACCCTCTGCAACAATATATTACCGACTTTCCTAACGGCAAAAAACAAGTCTTTCGGCAGAGTTGGGACAGTCGTAAAAAACAATGGTTTCACCAATACGCGGGCGAGGTAATTCCGCCTGACGACTATCTGCATTGGACGCAAGCAGGGCAGAATTGGAATCTGATGTGCGCCTCTTGTCACAGCACTAACTTACAGAAAAACCTCGACCCTTATACCGATTCTTACCACACTACTTACAGCGAACTGACCGTCGGCTGCGAGTCTTGTCACGGAGCTGCTGGCGCACACGTACAGAGCAAGGGCAAAGCGCCTTTAGTGCCGATGCAGCAACAAGGGCAGGAACTCACTGCCTGTATGCCTTGCCACACAAGGCGCGGCGAGGTAAGTCAGCACCACGGTTTTTCGGCTGAAGTAATGGACAACTACATACCCGAAGTGCCTGTAACCGACCTGTATTTTGCTGACGGACAGGTGATGGGCGAGAACTACAAATATTCGTCTTTCCTGCAGAGCAAAATGTATCAGCAGGGCGTTCGCTGCACCTCTTGCCATTCCCCTCATACGGGCAAACTAAAAGCCGAGGGCAGCAAGGTGTGCTTGCAGTGCCACGCGCCTAACTATGCCACCACAGCCCATACCTTCCATAAGGGTAACGATGCCGAAACTGACTGCCGCGTGTGCCATATGCCTACCCGCACCTATATGGGCAACGATGTGCGCCACGACCATAATTTCTATGTGCCGCGCCCCGACCTCAGTGCTAAGTACGGCACGCCTAATGCCTGCAATGCCTGCCATAGCGATAAGAGTGCCCAATGGGCAGCCAAAGCAGTGGTGCAATGGTATGGCAAAGAGCGGAAGCCTCATTTTGCCGAAAACCTCATTATCGGCAGTAAGCAGACCGCGGAGAGTCTGCCCCGACTGCAATCGCTATTGCAAACCCCTAACACCCCCGATATTATACGGGCGGCAGCCCTGCATTACTTAGGGGGGCAACCTTCAGAAGCACGCTTTCCGCTGATAGTCAAAGAGCTGACGGCTGCTGATGCCCAAACGCGTTATCGGGCGGTGATAGCCCTAAGCGAGTACCCCCTATCGCGCTACGAAGCCCAGTTGCTGCCGCTGCTGACCGATAAGGTGAAGGCGGTGCGTATGGTAGTTGCCAATGTCATACTTACCCAAAAAGGCTGGGACAATGCGCGCGCTATGAGTCCGCATTTCGAAAAAGCCCATCAGGAGTACCGCGATTTTGTACTCTCGCAAGCTGATTTCCCGTTAGGAAGTGCTACGGCAGGCGACTATTTTGTGAAGATAAACCAACCCGTTGAGGCTATCCGCTTCTACGAGCGCGCGCTTCAGAAAGACAAAAATCTGAACTATCTACGGCTGAACCTCGCTACCCTCTACAATGGCGAGGGGCAAAACGACAAGGCAGCCGCTGTGCTACACACCGCCTTGCAATACGAGCCCAAAAATGCTGAAATATACTACTTTTTAGCGCTGCTGTACAGCGAAGAAAAGCGATACACGGAAGCTAAAAACGCCTTTGAAAAAGCGATGCAGCTCGGTATGAAAGACGAAAACATACAACGAAATTATAGAAATTTATTGCAGCTATTGGTTGGTATAAAAAAATAGCTTATATTTGCCGTGCGAAACAGAAAAAACACGAAAAAAAATGAATAAAAAATTAATGACCCTTGGAGTTCTTGCTACCCTTTTAGCAGCTCCTAACTATCTTGCAGCTCAAGAAGCAGACGAGATGGCACCTAAAAACAGTATTGACATCACTGCGCAGATACGTCCGCGTTTTGAGTACCGCAATGGGGCTTATCTGCCTTTGCAAGACGGCGATGCACCTGCTATTTTGGTGAACAACCGCACTCGTCTGAACTTTGAGTACAATAACGCTGACCGTCTGAAAGTGTACGTGTCATTGCAAAATGTGAACATTTGGGGGCAAGCACCTCAAATACAAGCCACTGATAAAACAGGCGGTATGTCAGTATTTGAAGCATATGCGGCATTCCCATTGGCTGAGCAAGTAAACATCAAATTAGGACGCCAAGTGATAGCCCTTGATGATGACCGTATTTTTGGTTCTCTCGATTGGCACCCAGCAGGTCGTAGCCACGATGCTGTAAATATCAATTGGGCACCTAACGAAGATTTTACCCTACGCGGCTTTATAGCTTACAACCAGTCGGCTGCATCTCCACTAAATGTAAACTTCCCTAAAGGACAGTATTTTAGCGGAGGACAACCTTACCAACACTTAGAAGCGCTACACGCTCACTACCACATCGCTCCTACCCAACAGCTTTCATTCTTATTTGCTAACTTAGGCTATAAGACTGATGCTGCTAAGGCTAACAATATGCAAACTTTTGGGGCGCACTACGCAGGCAAGAGCGATGAGGTAACCTATGGCGCTACTGCTTACCTACAAACCGGCAAAAACGCTGCAGGTGTTAGCAAAAGTGCTTATATGTTCGCGCTTAATGCAGGATACCGTTTCTCTCCTATCTTTGCTCTTACAGCAGGTCTTGATTACCTAAGCGGTAATGCAACTGATGACACTTCAGGCAAAGACAAGGCTTTCGATCCTTTCAGCGGTACTAACCACAAGTTCTATGGCCTTATGGATTACTACTTTGTAGGAGCTCCTGGTTCTAACAATGCTCCTGCACAAGGATTGCTAAATCCTTACCTTACTGCTAATGTTCGTACAGGCGAAAAGAGCAACCTAAGTGCTACTTACCACTTCTTTGGTCCTGCGGCTAAATACCAAGTAGGTACTAAAAAACACAGCAGCTATGGTAGCGAAATAGACTTAGTGTACAGCTTGAAAGTACAACCTTTCGTAGGACTACAATTAGGCTACTCTACCTATTTAGTTAATGATGGTACTAAAGCGCTTAAAGGTACACCTAACCCACGTGCTTACCAAGACTGGTTATGGTGCAGCCTAAACATCAATCCTAAGATTTTCTCTGCTAAATTCTAATTAGAGATAAAAGACGAAAGACGAAATACAAACGTCTTTCGTCTTTTGTATTTCGTCTCCTTGTCTTTTGTATTTATGAAGAAATTTACTATCAGCTTATTCTTATTGCTACTTATAGTAGTTGGGGGGGTATACCTCTTGGGCTACGGCTATCTCTTCAAAGCCGTAAGGGTAGTGTATGCCACAGGGCATAGCACTACTTTTTTAGATGACTACACTTATTTTGATAACCGCACTATCAGTCGCAGTACTACCCCGCAAGCGTGGGCACTTGCCGCTGAATATAATCAAGTGGCTGAAACCCCTGAACTGCAAAACGCTCATCACAAGTATGGTACAGTAGCCTTCCTCATCATTAAAGGTGATAGTATATGGCACGAACGCTATTTTGATAACTATAACTCTAAGAGCAAGAGCAACTCTTTTTCAATGGCGAAAAGCTACGTGTCAGCGCTTTTGGGCAGGGCTATAACCGATGGCTACATAAAAAGTCTAGACCAGCCAGTAAGCGACTTTTTCCCGCAGTACAAAGAAGGTTTGGCGGCTAAGCTAACAGTAGGCGACCTTTCGTCTATGGCATCAGGTCTCGACTGGGACGAGGCTTATTATGACCCTTTTTCTATCACCACCCGTGCTTATTTTGACGAGCATTTTCGCGAAAAGATGCTACAGCTAAAGATTACCTCTGAACCGGGGAAGGCTTTTAAGTACCTCAGTGGTAACACCTTTTTGTTAGGGATGGTAATAGAGAAGGCAACAGGCAAAACCCTTAGTGAGTATCTTGCAGAAGCGCTTTGGCAGCCTATGGGGTGTGAGGGTGAGGCACTTTGGCAGTTAGATAGTGAAGAAAGTGGATTAGAAAAGGCTTATTGCTGTATAGCCTCTAATGCCCGCGATTTTGCTCGTTTGGGCAAGCTCTACCGCGACCACGGCAAGTGGGACGGCAAACAGCTATTAGATAGTGCATTTGTAGCTAAATCGGTACAACCCCGCTTTGCTGACCACCCTGAGTATGGCTATGGCTGGTGGTTGTTAGATTACAAGGGCATTCACTTCTTTATGATGCGCGGACATTTGGGGCAATACGTTATTGTCAATCCAACTGATAAGGTTATCATAGTGCGTTTAGGGCATAGTCTCTCAGATGAAGCCCCTGAAGGCAGTACATTTCCATCTGATATTTACACCTATATTGATGAAACGTACAAAATGATTAATGGGAATTCATAATTTATAATTCAAAATTAAAAGAAGGTGCTCCATAAAATAAACCTCGAAGATATACTTTTTTTAGACATTGAAACAGTTCCTCAGTACCCTGATTACAGTTGTGTACCGGCAGCTGCACAAGCCTTATGGGAAGAAAAAACGCAATACCTGCGCAAGGACGAGCATACTGCTGAAGAATATTATAATCGTGCAGGCATATGGGCTGAGTTTGGCAAGATAGTATGTATATCGGTAGGTTATTTTTCTTTCCGACACGAGCAACGCACCTTTAGGGTAACCTCATTTACAGGCGAAGAAGACAGCTTATTACGTGATTTTGTGCGTTTGGTAGAAGAACATTTTTCTCGCCCTAACAAGCTTTTTTGTGCTCATAATGGCAAGGAGTTTGATTTTCCTTATCTCTCACGGCGTATGATTATCAATGGTATTCGTATTCCAAATAAGTTGCAACTCTTTGGCAAAAAGCCTTGGGAGGTACCCCACCTCGATACCCTTGATCTCTGGAAGTTCGGCGACTATAAGCATTACACTTCTTTAACTCTCTTAGCCCACACATTGGGTATTCCTTCGCCTAAAGATGATATTAATGGCAGTCAAGTACGCGATGTATTTTATGAAGAAAACGATATACATCGTATTGCTACTTATTGCGAGAAAGATACTATAACGGTAGCCCAAATACTATTGCACCTGCGTTACGAACCGCTCTTAACAGACGATGAAATACTCATCATTCCGCGCTAATACTATTAGTACTTGCTTATTTTAGATAAGTAGGTTCGAAATAAGCGATATCTTCAAAATTAGCGGCTTTATACTTCTCTATAGCAAAAGGAATCATATCTTTGGCCTCGGGGAAAGCTCCTGCAATAAATGTAGCATTAGGATGTTGGCAGATAGTAGCAAACTTAGTACTACCATCGCCTAAGAATGTCACTTTACCCTTATCCAAATACTCTTTATAACTGTCTGCATCGAGTATTTTAGCTTCAGTAGGAGATACAAAACGATATTCGCTATCAAATACAGCACTATAAACCTCCATACGGCGCGCATCGAGCATAGGAATAATGCAATCAGCTGCTACTTGGTGCGCAAGGATTTGCAAAGTAGGAATACCTATAAGTGGCTTGCCAAGAGCAAAACACAATCCTTTGGCAGTAGCAACCCCTATGCGCAAACCTGTAT
>NZ_KN390002.1:25286-26726 GCF_000213295.2 Capnocytophaga sp. oral taxon 329 str. F0087 | reverse complement strand
TGTATAAGAGCCTGCGCCTGCGCTTACGGCTATAGCATCAAGGGAAGAAAGCGGTACCCCTGCTGTAGTCATCACAGTTTCAATAAACAAATGTAGATTTTCAGAGTGCGTGAAGTGTCCTGCATTCTGAGCTTTAGTAGCTAAAATTGTGTCATTATCAGTAAGGGCAACTGAACAGTTCACCCCTGATGTTTCTATATGAAGTAATTTCATTATCTGTTGCCTATTATCTATTCCCCGATAAAACGAATACTATTTCCCCTTTGATATTTTTGTCTTTATAATACTCTAATAACTCTTGTAGTGTACCACGCTGGGTTTCCTCGTGTACTTTGGTAAGTTCTCGGGAGATACTTGCTTGACGGTCAGCCCCGAAAGTAGTGATAAAATCGGTGAGGGTTTTAAGTAATTTATGAGGAGAGACGTAAAAAATCATCGTTTTAGTTTCTTGAGCGAGGAGCTGTAAACGTGTTTGACGCCCTTTTTTGTCGGGTAAAAAGCCTTCAAAAGTAAAACGAGCATTAGGTAAGCCACTGCTTACTAAAGCGGGTACGAAGGCAGTAGCCCCTGGTAGGCACTCTACAGCTATCCCCTCGGCTATACAAGCCCTTGCAAGTAAGAAGCCAGGGTCGGAAATAGCTGGTGTACCAGCATCGGTTATAAGCCCTACTGTAGTACCCCCTTTGATACGTTGCACCCAAGTGTCTACCACCTTGTGTTCATTAAACAGGTGGTAGCTTTGCATTGGGGTGTGAATATCATAGTGCTTTAGCAATTTGCTGCTAGTACGAGTATCTTCGGCCAAGATGACCTCTACTTCTTTGAGCAAACGTAGCGCACGTAGGGTTATATCTTCTAAATTGCCGATAGGAGTCGGGATAAGATACAATTTGCTCATTATTCAAAACGGCGTAGAATAAGGTGTAAGAAGCGTTCTTCGTACTCTTCTTTGCCTTTCCAATTATTATAAGTAGGTTTTACTTGTTGTTGAATATATTGCGCCGCCTCTTCTAATGAGTGGAGTTGGTTTAAGTGTTGTAGCACACGGTTATACTCACTTTCACTTCCGAAGAAAAGCTTTTGTATGAAAGCCAACTTATCGTTTAGCCCTATTTGTATTTCCTTGCTGAAGCGGTCGTTTAGCGACTGTGCGGGTTTTACCTCCTCAGTATGGTCTTTTTTGTCGAAAGCTGTAGCTTTTGATTTTGCTAAAAACTCTTCAAGCGAAGGTGTCTGACGAAGTATTTGTTGCTCTTCTGTCAGATGTTGTTGCTGAATAAAGTTTTCTGGCTGTGCTGATTGTACCGGCTGAGCTACGGGTGCTTGTGCAGCTGCTGTAGGTTGCGCTGTCTGATGTGGGTGCAAACGCTCAGCTGTTAGCACTTGCTCTACTACTGAAGTAGGAGCTTGCTCAGGTGCTGCTGCGTGTATTGGCTCGTG